>DATLZR010000008.1 GCA_035573895.1 Blastocatellia bacterium
GGGTTCGCAATGCCGGATACATCTACAAGGGGCAGTATGACGGATGGTTCTGCCCCGCCTGCGCCGAGTTCAAAGAAGAAGAGGAGCCGGGGAAGCCGCCGCGGTGTGAGTTGCACAATCGAGAGGCCGAGCGCGTCTCGGAAGAAAGCTACTTTTTCGCTCTCTCGGCCTTTCAGGATCGGCTGCTCGAGTTCTACCGCGAGAACCCGCAGTTCGTGCAACCGGAGGCGCGCGCCAATGAGGTCGTGAGTTTCGTCTCGCGTGGGTTGAAGGACCTCTCCATCAGTCGCGTGTCGGTGCGCTGGGGCATTCCCGTGCCGGATGATCCCCGCCACACGATGTATGTGTGGTTCGATGCGCTGTCGAACTACATCACGGCGCTGGGGTTCGGCAATGACCGTCGCCACCTGGCGCACGGTGGAACTCGGTGGGACGATCCTTTTGCCACGTTCTGGCCTGCCGACGTCCATATCGTTGGCAAAGACATTCTTCGATTTCATGCCGTTTACTGGCCGGCGTTTCTGATGGCCGCGGGGCTGGAGCCTCCGCGCATGGTTTACGCCCACGGGATGTGGCTTTCCGGTGGGCGGAAGATGTCCAAGACGCTCGGCAACACGATTGATCTGGCCGTGCTCAAGCGATTCTTCCCCCTCGATGGGATCCGTTACTTCTGCCTGCGGGAGATGGTCTTCGGCGAGGACGCCGATTTCACCTACGGAGCGCTGATTGACCGCATCAATGCTGATCTCGCCGATGGGCTCGGAAATCTCACGAGTCGCACGCTGACGATGATTCGCTCCTTCTGCGATGGCGTTATTCCGAGCGATGACGCCGCGCTCCAGACCGATGGCGAACGGGAGATCGAAGTGAGTGCCGAGGCGACGATCCGCGCCTTCGTGAGCGAGTTCGATCAGTACCGTTTCAATCGAGCGCTGGAAGCGGCCTGGAGCCTCATCGCCCGGGTGGATAAATATCTCTCCGACAGGAAACCGTGGGAGCTGGCCCGGACGCCCTCGGCCCGGCAGCGGCTGGACGTGGTTCTGGCGACGGCAGTGAAGGCTCTCCGGGTTTTAGCCGTGCTCCTCAGTCCCGTGTTGCCGTCCGCCACGCGCCGACTCTGGCACCAGATGGGATTGAGCGGTGAGCCGGCGGAGATCAATCCCCAGGCACTCAGCTTCGCGGCCGCCATAGGCGGTTGTCGCATCGGGGAGATCACCCCTCTGTTTCCTCGAATCAACAAGGAGAAGACCATGGCTGAAATCGAAAGCGAAAAATCACGCGAAAGCGCAGTCACCCCTTCAGCCTCTCCCGTCGGAACCTTCATCACGATTGACGATTTCGCCAAAGTTGATCTGCGGGCGGGAACTGTCGTTTTCGCCGAGAAGGTGGAGAAGGCCGACAAGCTTCTGCGACTCCTGGTGGACGTGGGAGAAGCCCAGCCGCGCCAGGTGGTCGCCGGGATCGCGCCGTACTACACGCCGGAACAGCTCATTGGTCGGCGCGTTATCCTCGTGGCCAATCTTCAGCCGCGGAAACTGCGGGGATTGGAATCGCAGGGCATGGTTCTGGCCGCGGTCGTAGGCCCGGAAGAGAGACCGGTGCTCGCCGGCTTCCTCGAAGATGTCCCCAATGGGGCGAAATTGAGGTAGCGATCCGTGACGCACGAACGGTGGACCGATCAAGGCGGTCGCTTCGTGGACTCGCACGCGCATCTCTCCGCGCCGGAGTTCGATGCTGACCGCGACGCCGTCATCGCCCGCGCGCGTGACGGAGGCGTCGAGCTGATTCTAAACGTCGCTCTGAGCGATTCCGACCAAGGATTTCAACGGGCGCTGGAGCTGGCCGAGCACTACGATTTTCTCTACGTCGCCATCGGCGTTCATCCCCATGATGCGCGACGGTATAACCCGGAGCTGGAACAGAAGCTCCTTCGCCTGGCCGAGCATCCCAAGGTCATCGCCTGGGGAGAGATCGGATTGGACTACCACTACGATCATTCTCCCCCGGAGGTGCAGCGAGAGGTCTTTTCTCGCCAGCTTCGGCTGGCCCGGCTGCGGCAATTGCCCGTCGTCATTCACACGCGGGAGGCCGAAGAGGATACGCTGACGATTCTGCGCGAGCACTGGCGGGAAAAAGGACGCGAGGGCGTGATGCATTGCTTCACGGGGAGTCATCAGCTCGCACACGCCTGCCTGGCTCAAGGCTTTCACATCTCCTTGTCCGGAATCGTCACATTCAAAAACGCCGATCATCTGCGGCAGCTCGCCCGGTGGGTTCCCATCGAGCGGCTGCTCATCGAAACGGACTGTCCGTATCTTGCCCCGGTGCCCTATCGGGGGCGACGCAATGAGCCCGCCTACGTTCGTGAGGTCGCCCGACAGATCGCCGAGGTTCGAGACCTCTTCCCGCATGACATTGGGAGGATTACCTCCTACAACTTTCGCCGCTTGTTCGAGAAGAGATTGCGACCGGAGCATCGGTTCGAGCGCCGCCGCACGATTGTCTATCAAATTCGCGATTCCCTCTATGTCAATCTGACGAATCGCTGTACGTCGCTCTGCGTCTTTTGCTCGCGGGTGGACGATCCGGTGGCCTCCGGCTACTGGCTGGGAATGAGCGCCGACGAGGAGCCGACGGCAAAGGAAGTCATCGCCGCCATCGGCGATCCGCGCCGGTATCGGGAGATCGTTTTTTGCGGCTACGGCGAGCCGACGCTGAAACTCAGGGAACTGGTCGAGATCGGCCGATATGTGAAGGCGCATGGGGGGCGCGTCCGGGTTGACACCATTGGCCATGCTAATCTGATTCACGGACGGAACGTCGTTCCGGAATTCGTCGGAGCCGTGGATGAGTTTTCTCTGAGCCTGAACGCCCCCACCCGAGAGCAATACGAGAAGCTCGTGCGCAGCGAGTGGCCCGATCGAGCCTTTGATTCCGCTCTCGAATTTGCCCGCGAGGCCGTGCGTCACGGATTTGAGGTCACCTTCACGGTCGTGCGCCTGCCTCACCTGGATGTTGATGCGTGTCGTCAGATCGCTCAGCGCATCGGCGCCCGCTTCCGTGTGAGAGAATACGTGGGAATGACGGGAACCGAATTCGCGCCGGAAAATCGGGAATGATCTTCGATCCGGTATTGTGAAAAGGGAAGGCTCGAAAGCCGACGTTGCGCCTTCTCCACTCCCTTTATCGAAAAGCGAACTCGCGCACGCTCACTTCTCGTTGGACCAAAGTCGCGCAGGGGGATCCGTTTCCCGTTCGATAAAGAATCCCTGCCGGTCCCGGCGAAAGGAGGGAGTCCCGGTCGAGTTCGGCCTGAAGGGCAACGGTTTTTCCGGTGGCCAGTCGGATGGATGCTCCGAGGATCGGCACATCCGTTTCCTCCAGCCACAGACTCAATCGAAGAGGTGAAAATCGGCTGATCGGGGGGATGATTTTCAGATCGAGCACTTCCAGCCCCCGAGGCGATTGCTGGAGAAGTCCCGCCGCGGTATAAGACTGGCGCGTTTCCGGATCGGCGATGAACTCCGGGGCGATGAGCGTCACATCGCCGATGAAAGCGCCGTACCAGGAATCACCGGTATCCCGGAGTGTGACGACGAAAAGCTCATCGCTGACAAATGACAGCAGCATGGCCGGAGGCAGGCAGACAAACGTCCCATCCGTCATGAGGAGCCGTCCGCCAATCGTCGCATTGGTGAAACTGAAGATGACGTTGACCTCATGCAGGCCAACGGCTTTGGCCATCGAAGGGTCGAAGAGAAGATGTTGCTCGTTCAGGCGAGGATCATTGAGCGAGCCGTTGATGAAGATGTATGCAGCCCCGTTCCGCACGCGCGGTCCGACGCCACGAGCGGGGCGCGTTATCTCTGTCCATCCGGGCCAGCAATTATTGCAGGGCGTCGAGAAGCTCGCCTGAATCATCCCTGACTGAGCCCCTGCCCTAAGAGGCAGAAAGGCGGATAAGAGCAAGACGAGGAGAGAAACTGAACGGAAGGCCCTGTGCCACTTGTCTAGAAACCGAATTCCCTCTGGCCTGAGCGATAGAGTCTGCCCGGTTCGAGTGAATATCGGCGAGCGCATCGGGTTCTCCGCAGCCCTATGGTTCATCGCATTGTTCCTCCGCCAACAAAATGGAGCAAACCATGTGCCGCACGACCAATCAGCCGATGCCACCATTAATCCCTTGATGCGGAAACTCTTTCCATCAGGAGACAAAACTCTCGCCCGGTTTCCCTGTTGCCTCAGCGAAACGTCCCGATTTCGCCGGTGAAACATGGCGGGATGGGTGAAGAGATGCCGCAGCCGACAACTCCGCGGTCCAACTGCTTCACAAAAACTTGCCCTCTCCATAGTTCAGTCCGGTATCCCCCCTAATAGAGTCCGCTGGAGGGAAGAAAATTCAGAGAGGGCAAAACCGCCTGATGGGCAGGGACGGAATCTGCTTCCGAAAAGTACGCTCAGGACCCTATTCGGTGGGGTCGTTCATCGTCTCTTTCATCTGACGATGGGGAAACCACAGGGCCGATTTACAGCCTCGATCGGTCGGTCATCTTGCTGATCTTACGTGAGATTTTTCCCACTGCCCGCAGCGACGAACCGGGTCCGCCAGCGAATGAAAAGCGGCCAGAGGGCGAGCTTATCCTCTCCGAGGTTACGTCCGTTGGCGGATAGTTTCGCCTCATTCAGCGTATTCTGCTGGCTATTTTAGAGGAATCGGCCTATGTGCAGACCACGAAGGATGAAGACCCGGGAGCACCTGCTTCGAGCGGGCTTAATATTCAGCTCAAATGAGTGCGCAAGATGTGTGCGCTGCCAGGGATTCTCACAGAAGTCCGGGTCATAGCTGCAAGCAATGATCACGGCGACTCTGAGGGCCGCCGTTGTGGAAGCGTTCAGTGGCGTTTTCAGGAGGGCCTGCGAGCAGCTAGCGGTACATTCCGGTCACCGTCGCAGGGTCAAAAAATGGGTTTCTCCGGAGCCTGTGAGGGGCCGGTTCGGAGGCTCTTCACGCGAGGGATTCGATCAGGCCCGACGCTCGAAGAATGTCACGAATTTGAGCGCGGACGCTCTCCGATGCCGGTGCGAGCGGTGAGCGAGGAGGTCCCCCATAGTAGCCGAGAAGATCGAGTGCCGCTTTGAGACCGGCGATACCGAACTGTGTTGTCACCGCCCGTGCGACGGGAAGAAGCCGCAGTTGCAGTTCGGCCGCGCGCGCGTGATGTCCCGTGGCAACCGCCGTCATGATCTCGTGGCACGCCTGCGGGGCAACGACACTGACGGCGAGAATCGCTCCGCGCGCTCCCACAGCAAGCGCCGGATAAAAAATCGCCGCCGCTCCGGTCAGGACGCTGAATCGAGGGGGAACGAGACGGACAATCTCGGCGAGAAGTCCGAAATTCCCGGAACTATCCTTGATCCCCACGATGTTCGGATGTTCGGCCAGGTGCGCCACGGTGTCGGCCGCGAGCGAGAGGCCGGTGAACTGTGGAACATTGTAGAGGATGATCGGAATGGGCGAGGCATCGGCAATCTTCCGGTAGTGGGCGATGAACCGTTCGGCCGTCAACGATTCCCGATAATAGTGCGGCATCCCCATGAGGATGGCGTCGGCGCGCATGGCAGCGACACGCCGAGCAAATTCGCACGCTTCCCGTGTGGATTGGAAATTTGCCCCGGCGATCATCAGCTTATCGGAAGGGATCACCAGGCGCGCCGTTTCCAGCGCCTGCCAGCGCTCGTGTTCCGTGAGGTGGACGAATTCTCCATTCGATCCGAGCACAACGTAACCGGAATATCCCTGCCGATTCCACCGTTCGATGTTCGAGCGAAAGTGATCGAGGGCCAGATTTTCATCGGCATCGAACGGGGTGGGGATGGGGGGTAAAAGGCCACCGATCTCGCGCGTCATAATCTCCCTCCTTGGAGAGAGGTTCGATGTGCAGTCATCGTTCTCTCAAGGCCTCGTGAAGGACCCGTCCCGTCACATTGCTGGGGACTTCGATCTCCAGAAGAGCCGCCAGCGTCGGGGCCAGGTCGGCGGGAGTACACGGCGTCGTGTAGGTTCCCGGCTTGATCCTGGTCCCGAAGAGAAGAAGGGGAACGTGCGTGTCATAGGTGTGAGGCGAGCCATGCGTCGTCCCTGCCGATTGTCGCCAGAAGATCGCCAGGGGTTCGGTGACGATAATAACGTCTCCGCTTCGTTCCGGGTGGAAGCCGTTAGCGACGAGCGCTCCGAGGCGGTCGTGACGATAATGACCAGCGAGCAGATCGGTTCGGGTGAAGGATGCAGCGACACCCGGAACGGTTTTGGCTGCCTCTGCTGCTGCCCGTTCGACAGCGGCAGGATCGAGGTTCCGCTTGCTGATGGCTTCGCGATTCAAATAGATCATCCCGGCCGCTACCAGAAACTCAGCGCGCGGATCAATCCATTTCTCATCGCCGAACCGGGCACGGAGGTGTTGCTGGACGGCCTCGATGACGGCTGCGGGAGCAATGCGCCGCCCACCGAGCTTATGAGCGGCGGCGAATTCCGGGATCGGCGACACCCCGTGATCGGCGGATAAGGCGGCGATATAGCCTCCGGGTCCGAAGCGACGATCAAGGGAGGAGAAAAGGCGGGCCAGCGTCTGATCGGTCCGCAACGTGAGGTCGGCGACTTCCTGACTGAAGGGGC
This sequence comes from Blastocatellia bacterium, assembly GCA_035573895.1. Lineage (NCBI taxonomy): Bacteria > Pseudomonadati > Acidobacteriota > Blastocatellia > Blastocatellia bacterium. Next base: position 6,674 of record DATLZR010000008.1, read on the forward strand.
CATAGGTGTGGCCGGCGATATCATTGGCCGAGAAGCTGATGATCAGCAGATCGGGATCATCGTCCTCGCCGAGGTGTTCGTTCTTGATGGCCGCCAGCGCCAGGTCCACCAGAAGGTCGTTGGCGAACGGTGTCGCCGTCAGGGCATCATAAAAGGCTGGTCCGGGCGAACTGAGACCTCCCGTGATCACATGCGGGAACGTGCGGGTTCCTCCGGGCGAGACGCCTTCGTACGGGCGGTCATCGGCATCAGCCTGCGCGTAAACAGCCGCGGGGAATCCTTTCTCCCACCGGGCGCCGAAATATTTATCGGCCGGTTTGGCGGCGTTGAACTGAGTGACCCAGGGAGGGAGTTCCTGCACGTAGTAGTCGCTCGTGATGAACTGTCCGCTCCGGCTGTCGAACCAGAGAGCGAGATTGCCGCTCTTACCGGCGGGCAAAATGGCGCCCCGATCTTTGAGCGACAGTCCCACGACTTTGGAGCGGAAGTTCGTGCTGAGCCGGAGTTGATCGGCGAAGGTCGTCCCGATGATCGCCTGAGGAGAAACGCCCCGACCGGTGGTACCCACCAATCGCCGCGAGCGGTCCGTGACGCTGCTGACGATTTCGCCACTTCCCCGGTCGAACCACTCGTTGCCGATGATCCCATGCGCAGCGGGAACGGCGCCGGTCGCCAGGGTCGCGTGCCCGGGAGCCGTCAGCGTCTGCGCGTAGCTGTAGAAACAGTTGGTGAAGACGGCTCCCTCGTCGAGAAATCGCCGGAACCCTCCAATGCCGAAAAAGGACTTGAAGCGGAAAAGATAATCCTGCGGGAATTGATCAATGATGATGAGAACGATCAGTTTCGGTCGGTGGGGAACGCCTCTCACCTGCGGTCGGGATTGGGCAAAAAGCGTCGCCGAAAACAGAAGCAGGCTGAGAGCCAGGGCGATACCGCGCGATCGTTGAGTCTTCATACGATTGTCCCTTTGTCGCGTTGTGACGGAAAAATCCGCTACTGGGGGAGCCGGGCACGCGGACGCTTATCGTCTTGGTGCCGTTGTCTCTCCCGGCTGCGCCTACGTCCGGGTGGAGGAATGCTCGCCACCGATGATCGAGAGGAAGTGCCCCAGCTTCTCCTTCTTCACCCGGAGGTAGGGGAGCGTCTCGGCCGATGGTTGAACTTCCAGCGGCACGCGCTCGACGATATTGACACCGGCGTTGCGGAGCGAGGCGATTTTGGCAGGGTTGTTCGAGAGGAGTCGGATGCGATCCACGCCGAGCCATTTCAGGATCGCCGCGCACTCTTCATAGGATCGTTCATCGGCGCCGAAGCCAAGCTCCAGATTGGCTTCGACCGTATCACGCCCTTTGTCCTGTAGCTCATAGGCCCGAATCTTATTGAGCAGGCCGATCCCGCGCCCCTCCTGCGGATGATAGATGATGATGCCGCAACCTTCTTCCTCGATCAGTTGCATCGAGCGTCGCAACTGCCAGCCACAGTCGCATTTGATGGAGTGGAAGACGTCGCCCGTCAGACATTGCGAGTGAATACGGACGAGGCAAGCCGGAGCTTCGGCGATGCGGCCCTTGGTGAGAACCACGTATTCCTGTCCCGAAGGCGCGACGCGGAAGCCCATCACACGAAATTCACCGATCTCCGTGGGCAAGCGGGCCTCGGCGACTTTTTCCACCAGGATGGCGGGTTTCGTCGAAGGGCTCGAAGACGCGCTCTCGTGCATCCTTTTCGACTGTCCGTTTTCCCCCATTGTCTTCCTCCCACAGCGTGCGCGAGCGTCTCAAACTCTCTTTCCGTCTCGCGCGATGACGGGCAATTATCTCATATCATGATCTCGTCTGCAATTTCGCTGCTGTGGCGATGATTGATCCGCCACCCCTGAGACTCCCGGAGCTGAACGCGACGGAGAAGGGCGCAACCGCCTATCCCCTTGCGACCCGGCGCGATCTGGCTTGACGGTGACCTGCGCCGGATGGTAGACTGACCACGCAACCAGTGGAAAAAAGCTACCAAAATATGGCAGTGTCACGACAGCACGAGCGATTCGTGCACCATCATTTTATTTTTTCCGCTCTCTCTCGCTGGGCTCCAATCTTTCATCCATCAAGGAGGTAGGCGTGGCTTTCAAGGTAGGACAGAAGGTCGTCTATCCGAACCATGGCATCGGAATCATCGAGCAAATTTGTGTGCGCCAGGTTCTCAACGGAGAAGAATGTGAGTTTTATCAGTTGCGCCTGGTGGCCACGAATTCGGTGGTGATGGTTCCGGTCGTCAATGCGAGAGATGTCGGCCTGCGTCCTCCGATTTCGTCGGAAGGATGCGCCCGCTTATTTAAGGTACTCGCCGACGATTTTGAAGACCCTCCGGCTGACTGGAAAGATCGGTATAAACTGTTCACCGATCGCATGCGGACCGGTGATATTTTCGAGATGGCGGAAGTTCTCAAGACGCTCGTCTATCTCGATTCGATCAAGCCGCTGTCATTCCGGGAAAAGAGATTGTTGGAAAAAGCCCGCCAGTTGGTTGTGGCGGAGATTGCCGAGGTGACGCGCAAGCCCGTCTCCCATGTTGAGCCGATGCTCGACGAAGCCCTCTCGCGGGCCTGCCTCAAGCACCAGGCGGGCAACGGAAAGGCCCGCATGGCCATGGCCGCCAGCCGCTGATGCGGGCTCGGTCATGGGGGGAGATGGCGTTGGGAAGCTGACGCGTCTCACTTGGATGAAGAAGTTTTATGGACGATCCAGGCTCTCTGCTTGATAATCTCCGAGTCCTTCTGGTCTTCCTTCTTGTTTTGCTCAATGGCTTTTTCGTTATGTCGGAGTTCGCTCTGGTGACCGTGCGGCGATCCTGGGTGGAGACGATGGCCGGCCGGGGCGACCGACGGGCTCGCGTGTTATTGCGCGTGATCTCGAAAATTGATGACTACATCGCCGCCACGCAGTTGGGAATCACCATCGCCAGCATCGCCCTCGGTTGGGTAGGCGAACCCGCTTTGTCCCGTCTGCTGGAGCCTTTGTTCGCTCCCCTGGCGTCGAACTTTCTCACCTCGTTTGCCAGCCATACACTGGCGGTCGTCCTCGCGTTCACCATCATCACTTTCCTTCACGTGGTGGTTGGTGAACTGGCTCCGAAGACCCTCGCCCTGGAGCGAACCCAGTCCATTGCCCTGCTTGTTGCCCGACCGATGGAGCTTTTTTATCGCATGTTCAAACCGTTTGTCCTCTTACTCAACCGATCGGGAATTTTTGTCCTTCGGTTGCTGGGAATCCCTCCGACGCACGGTCACGGGGGAATGTATGCTGAGGAGATCCAACACCTCATCAATGTGAGTCACGAGCAGGGATTGCTCGAACCCGTCGAACATCAGCTCATCAGCAATGTCTTTCACTTTTCCGGCGCAACCGTCCGGGATGCCATGCGTCCCCGGGCGGAGGTGACGGCCCTCGAGGCCTCGACTCCGTTTGATGAGATCATTCGCACCTTCGAGGCCTCGGGCTACTCGCGCATTCCGGTCTACCGGCAGCAGTGGGACAACGTCATTGGAATCCTCCACAGCAAGGACCTGCTGCGGTATCTTCGCCAGCCGGAACGATTCAAGATCGAGCAGGTCGTTCACTCCCCCTTTTTCGTTCCCGACTCCGCCTCGCTCGACGACGTACTCCGTCAGATGCGCCAGAAGAAGAACCATTTCGCTCTGGTCGTGGACGAATACGGCGTGATCGAGGGAATCATCACGCTGGAGGACATCCTCGAGGAGCTGGTGGGAGAGATTCATGATGAGCATGATCTGGACGAAGAGCGCATTGTGCGACGGCCGGATGGCTCGATCGTGCTGGCGGGAAGCGTGACCGTTCGTGAGGTGAATCGTGCTCTTGGCCTGAACCTCCCCGAATCGGACGACTATAACACGGTGGCGGGATTCCTCATGACTCACACCGGTCGGCTGCCGCTTCTTGGCGATCGAATCACCTACAACGGCGTGACCTTCACTGTCGAAAAAATGGAAGGGCGGCGCGTGACTCGAATCTGCCTGGAGATCGGGGAATCGCATCAGCGTGTTCCCGAGATGCCCCCTCGCCCTGAGCGGAAGGATCGCGCGGATGTGTGCCAGCCGGAATCAGCTCCGCCGACCGAAGCCGGCGTCCGGGGGTGATCGCTCACTCCCGTTCGATCTCGTACGTCATCGTCACCGTGGTGGCTTCCCTCAGCATCGCCGAGACGCTGCAATATTTCGTCGCTGAGAGGTGAACGGCATCGCGGACGGCCTTTTCCGACAGATTGGGCCCCCGGAGAATATGCCGCACCATGATATTTTCCCAAATCCGGGGATAGCTTTCGCGCCGCGTGGCGCTCACGCGAACTTCGTAATGGGTGATCTTCTGTCGCTTCTTCTTGAGAATGCTTTCCACATCGGACGCGGTACAGGCTCCAAGCGCGATGAGCAGCAGGTGCATTGGTCCGGGGGCGCTGTCGCGCTGGCGATTCACATCAAGGACAAGAGCCCGACCCGTCGGTGATTGACCCACGAAGAGTTCATCATCGGCGAGAACAACTCTCACTTCATCCATTCGTCGCTTTCCTCCGAATGTGTCCGTCTCCGTCACGGGGTGGGGTCCTCTCCCACGCCGGAGGGTTAGGTGATTCAAATCCCAATGTAGCGAGCGTAGAGGCTTCGGGCCTGCGCCGTATCTGTTGTTCCCTTGATGATGCAGTGACCGTCAGGAAAAAGATTCAGCTCGTAACCGTCCACCCGGAAGATGAGAAGAAATTCCTTCACGATGACTTCGCCGAGCGGCCGCAGTCGTTCGGCCACGTCGCTGAGGTTCAGCGAGGCCTCGCCGACGCGGGAAATATGAACGGCATCACGGCCGCACAACGTCAGGGCCACCTGCTTCGTTCGCGCGTCGAGGAATTCAAAGACGCGGCGCTGACAGGTCAAACAGTCAGACGACCGTTGAACATTTTTCAGGGAGACGCGATGAAGTGCGAGCGGCCAGACATCCACCTGAACGAGGCCTCCGTGGAGCGCCTCGATGTTGCCCGTGAGAATCTTGAGGGCTTCGGAGACCTGGATGGAAGCAACCATCATGACGGCGGGGAGGAGCACGCCCACCGTGTCGCAGGTCGGAGAAGTTCCGGGCGGGGGAAGCGTCTCCAGCAGGCAGCGGAAACAGGGAGTCTCGCCCGGACGAATCGTCATCGTCAATCCATAAGACCCAACGACCGCTCCATAGATCCAGGGTTTTCCCCATTTCACACAGGCATCATTGATGAGGAAGCGCGTCTCGAAATTATCCGTTCCGTCCAGGACGAGGTCCACATCGCCGATGATCTTCTCGATATTTCGGTTGGTGACATCAGTGACCAGGGCTTCGACCTGAATATCCGAGTTGATGCGGGCGATGCGTCGTTGACAGGCGATGGCCTTGGGAAGGCGATCGCGCGCATCCTGTTCGTCGAACATGACCTGGCGCTGGAGATTCGATTCCTCGACGAAATCGCGGTCAACCAGGCGCAGCCGACCGACGCCAGCCCGCGCAAGTGCTTCGATCTGCACGCCACCGAGCGCCCCACACCCGATGACAGCCACATGGCTTTGGAGAAGTCGTCGCTGTCCCGCCTCGCCGATGGGGACAAAGAGAATCTGCCGCGAGTACTTTTCCATCATCGTTGCCAGCCACAACGAAGGTAGCTGGTGCGTGTCGGGACTGTCAATTGATCGTGTTTCGTCTCCGCGCTCATCCACCTGTTGCGACTCTGCGCACTGGATCTTCCCTTACGGGGAAGGGAAGATGTCACGCGCTTCGCCCCGACACTAATTTCCCCCGCTGAGACCCCACTTCATTGTAATGGTCGGATTCCTCCAGATGAAAGAGACCACCCCGACGCGCCGGCAGTACCGGGTTCCTCTACGACATCACCCCGATAGATTATCCCTTCCCTCCGGCGACGGCGGGAACGATGGATACTTCGGCTCCGTCGGTCACTTCAGTCGTGAGTCCGTCGAGGAAGCGAATGTCCTCGCCATTGACGTAGATGTTGACGAAGCGGCGAAGCTGACCGGTCTCGTCGAACAATCGCTCGGTAATGCCGGGAAACTGCTTCTCCAGCGAGTGAAAGAGATCCCTGATCGTTCGCCCCGAGGCCTCGACCAGATCGAGATTGTTGGTGAAGCGGCGAAGAGGTTGTGGTATACGTACCGTTATTGCCATCGTTGCCCTCCTTCATTGGCCACATCTGTGAGAATCTCATTATGAGTCCTGATCCATCACGGGGAGGCGCAGAGGGGAACAAGTGATCGAGCCTTCGTCCGCATCTCCCCATCCCTGACGACCGGTCATAAGGCGCAAAGCGACAAAGCTGATCACGCCATGCTGCATCTCTCCAGCGCGCCAGCTCTTGGCTTCTTTGCACTACACCGTCGCCAACGGCAGCGGCGGTTCTGACCATAATTCGCGGTGCCGCCAATGGCCGTTTACCTTCGATAGGAGCCCACGACGGACCCTTGTTCCACAAGCTTCCGAACTTCTGACAGTGTCGGTGAAATCGAGTGCGGTGGTTCGATGTCCACGGCCTCGGCGGTCTTGAGTCCGTTCCCCGTAATGGCAATGACCGTCAGGTCGTCAGGCGCAATCCACCCTTGAGCGATGAGTTTTCTCGTGACGGCGACGGTCACTCCGCCTGCGGTTTCGGTGAAGATCCCTTCCGTTTCCGCCAGCAATGCGATCCCCTCGATGATTTCTCGGTCCGAGGCATCCTCGGCCCATCCGCCGGTTTCGCGGATGAGACGGGCGGCAAAATATCCATCGGCAGGATTTCCGATAGCGAGCGATTTGGCAATCGTGTTGGGCTTGACCGGAACGATTTCATCGGTTCCTGCTTTGACAGCGGCGGAAATGGGATTACAGCCGCTGGCTTGAGCGCCGAACATCCTCGTTTTGACCTCCGGCAGCAGTCCGACGCGCCGAAGCTCCTGCCAGGCTTTATAAATCTTGGTGATGAGCGCCCCTCCAGCCATGGGGACGACAATGGCATCGGGCACGCGCCAGCCGAGTTGTTCAGCGATTTCAAAGCCAACCGTTTTCGATCCTTCAGCGTAAAAGGGCCGCAGATTCACATTCACGAGTGCCCAGGGGAAGGCATCGGCGATCTCGTTACAGAGGCGATTGACATCATCGTAGTTGCCACGAATGCCGATGACTTCCGCTCCGTAGACGCGGGTACCCACGATTTTCGGTACTTCCAAATTTTCCGGGACGAAAATGTAGGCTCTCAACCCGGCCGCCGCCGCACCTGCTGCCACCGAGTTGGCCAGATTCCCGGTAGAGGCACATCCCACGATCTGGAAGCCGAATTCGAGGGCCTTTGAGATGGAAACCGCCACCACCCGATCCTTGAACGAGAGCGTGGGATGATTGACGGCATCATTCTTGATGTAGAGGTTCTTTAACCCGAGGGCAGCGCCCAGACGCTCGGCTCGAATCAGGGGAGTGAAGCCCGTTTCGCGCCCGACGCGCGGCTGCTCGTTCACGGGCAGGAACTCACGATACCGCCACATCGTCGGAGGCCGAGAGGCAATTACATCCGGGTTAATGGCTCCCGCTATCCGATCATAATCGTAATCCACTTCAACCGGACCGAAACATTCGTCGCAAATGGCCCGCGGTTCGACCGGATAGTGACTCCCGCAGATCCGACAACTCAAACCAACGACGTAGCTCATTGTTTCTCTCCTTCCAGCCCAACCGACCTCCCCAAATCAAAAACCCCGCGCTAAACAGCACGGGGTTCATTTTTGTTACGGAGTTTCCTCCGGGCTGTTTAGACAGTTTTTTACGTGGAGCAAGTCGCCGTAAATCGCCACGTTATTCAATTGTGAATGGCAGAATTTACGATGCCTCTCTCAATCTGTCAAGACGTGTGCCAAAAGTTTCCGCCCCGATCTCCAGCCACATTCAATTGCGGCACCCACCGGGATAGGCGGGCAAGAAGCGTCCGCTCCCGGGGAGAAACTCATTCGCCAATTGCTCCAAAGTCAAGCGCCAGGGTCCTGTCTGTCCGTCGCTCGCGCTGGATTCGCCAGAGGGGAGGGGCGAGAGCAAATCGTTGCGAACCACAGGGTGTGACTGATTCATCACACGGGCGCGGCGGATGATGCCGTTGCCAGGAGATTTCGGAGCGATTCCAGCGTGATGTTTCCTCCCGACTGGTCGAGCACAACAGTTCGGCCTCGCAGGCGCTCTTTGATTTTCAGCGCGGCGGCCAGCGGTGCCGCTCCCGCTCCTTCGACCAGGTTGTGCGTGGCTTCCATCATCAACAGCATCGCCTGGCGAATCTCGTCGTCGCTGACGAGGACGAAATCAGTCAGATACTGCCTGAGAATAGAGACCGTCATCTCAAATCCCACGCGCGTTGCCAATCCCTCGGCGAACGTCGTCATCGTCGCCGTAGCGACCAGTCGTCCATCGCGCCATGAGAGATACGCTGCCGGTGCTCCCTCCGATTGAACGCCGATCACTTCGATCCGAGGATTGAGAGCTTTGACCGCTGTGGAGATCCCGGCGGCACCGCTTCCCCCTCCGACGGGAACGATAATCACGTCCACCTGGGGAAGGTCTTCCACGATCTCCAGACCAATTGTTCCCACACCGGCGATGAGATGGGGCTCGTTGGCCGAATGGACATAGCGATAGCCTTCGCGCTCAGCTATCGCTTCCACATACTCGCGGGCCTCGTCGAAATCGGCTCCGTGAAAGATCACCTCGGCTCCGAGCCGCTGGATGGCGCGAACTTTATCGGGATTGCTTCCAACAGGGACAACGACAACGGCGCGCACGCCGAAGAGCTGCGCGGCGTAGGCGATGGATTGACCATGATTGCCAGTGGATGCCGTAATGACGCCGCGCTTCCTCTCTTCGGGAGTGAGGCGGGAGATGAGATTGATCCCTCCGCGTACCTTGAAGGCTCCGATCGGTTGGTGATTCTCGTGCTTGACGTAAACGGAGGCTCCGATAAGCTCGGATAATCCGGCGTAATAGTAGAGTGGAGTGCGGTTGAGGTAACGACGTATCACCCGCCGGGCTTCAAGAATCTCGGCCATGCTGACAGTAGGCTCCATCATACCCACGCTTCGTTCCTTTCGTGCTGACCCGCTGCAAGCGGGAGCGCAAAGCTATCAAAGAGACGCCGACCGTTCAAGGGTGCCGGAGCGGATGTGTCTGTTCGGCCATTGGCCGTGACGGGGCGATCCCCGACGATATCCTGGCGCTCTGGTCCTCTGCGGAGAAGACGCTTCAGCATCATCGCGAGCGAAGCGCCTTGATCGCAATATTGCCGTTGATGGTCGCGAGGATGATTCTTTGATCTCCACCGCCGAGCACATATCGTGCGCGAATCTCTTTCTGCTGGGCGTCCATCTCGTGGGATTCGGCAGGGAAGTCCGAGCGAATGCTGGAGGTGCGGCTGTGTCGTTCCCAGTTTCCTCTGATCTCGATGCGGGCCTCGATGGTGGCGGACGCAGACTCCGGCAAGAACAGGGAAATATCACCCCCGGTTGTTGCCAGTGTGCTCAATCCTGTGCCGCGAGGTCGCAACTCGACGAGGATGTCCCCTCCGGACGTGCGGGCCTCAACCGAACCTTCAATCTCGCGCAGGATGATGTCTCCGCCGGATGTTTTCGCTACGACGGTATCCCGTGCTCCGTGAACCTCGATGTCTCCCCCGGACGTCGTGAGCGATGCCGATCCCTTCACGGCTTTCAGCTTGATGTCAGAGCCGGTGGTCGAGATTGTCACCGGTCCACCAATGTCGCCCTGAATCTGGAGATTGCCGCCCGATGTCTTGAGCGTGGCAGTGCCGGAAATTTTTCTCATGCGGATCGTTCCCCCGGAGGTCGAAACTGTGGCGTCCCCTCCGACGTCACCGACCGTCACGTCTCCACCCGAGGTGCTGGCCTTCAGATTCTTGCCCACCTGCATGATCCGGATGTCTCCGCCGGAGGTCGAAGCCTGAAGGTCCCCGCCGATGGTATCGGCCTCAATGTCGCCGCCCGATGTTTTGAGCACGGCATCTCCCAGAATGTTCGTCGTCCGCACGTCGCCGCCCGAAGTCGTCAGGACCACATTCCCCCTGACCTCGGCGAGCCTCAGATCACCCCCGGAGGTCGAACCTTCAATCTGGCCGGTCAGCGGAGTTTCGAGGACAATATCTCCGCCAGCCGTCCTGAGATCGAGGTTAAAGTGGGAAGGAACGATGGCGATGAACCGCACGTCATTGGAGCGTCGCCTCCGGGGCTGATACTCAACCCGCACGCGCTGATCTTTCTGAAACATCACCAGGCGACTTCGTTCCTCTTCGGGCACTGCTTCGGCCACCACCTCGACGACATCCTTCTCCCAGGTCTTGATCCGAATGTCTCCGGCAACGAGCATTTCCAGGATCCCGCCGGCGCTCACGGCGAAAGACTGCGACACGCGCTCCCTCTGTTGCGGGAAAGCAAAGACCGCAGGACCAGGGGCTATGGCGATATAGAGCAACACGCTGCATGCCAGGCTTCTCATAGCGTTCTCCTTCTGATATGACGTGCCGTTCTCCCATACGATCACCGGGCCGAAGAGGTGCCAAAAATTTCGCCGTCTTGCCCAGCACCCCCGGGTAAGGGTTTCTTAAAAGCACTCGGCCGGGGGCAGTAGGGGAGCCACATCTATCTCGCATGGGTGAGTTCTTCCCGATCCCTGTTTCTGTCCTGAGCGCCGATGGAAGGGGATGGCTCCACCGATGTCTTTTGCATCTGCAGGGGAATTTTGACGTAAAGGATGGGAAGAAGTAGAATGGGGGGCGACGCAGATGGCGAAGACAAAGGCCATATATCTTCCGCTAATTATTGAACCGAATGACGATGGTTATCTGGCCCGGTGTCCCAGCATCCAGGGAGCCTTCGCCGAGGGAGATACTCCAGAAGAGGCGATCTTCAACTGTATTGACGTCATCAAGATGATCGCCGCCTACCGCGCGGAAAGGAGAGAGAGCTTAGGTTTATCTGAAATCGAGCTGACACCCGATATGCGGATGACGTTGGCTGTTCTGATCGGAGTTGACGAATGAGCCTGATTCGCTGGTTGAATCATCCTGAGATCGTGAATTGTTGCGCAAGTTTCTGACGCGGAGTTTATGCGTGACCCAGCTTCGAGAGTTAAGCTAGAGATCGTCAGACGATTGCGTAAGTTGGGATTTCGCTTCTATAGGCAAGGGAAGGGCTCCCATGAGTTATGGGTGAGGGATAAGGATGGTCGAGTCATCCCCGTCCCACGCTACAAGGGGAAGAAGGTACGGAAGGGGACGGTGCGAGCGATCATTCGCGAAACTGGTGTGTCCGTGGAGGAATTCATGAAGTTATAGGCGTTCTATCCATTCGCTCTGGTGAAGGGCGGTGATCGCCGGTTCGTTCACCTTTGTCTCTTAAATACCCTCGCGCATGTGCCCTCCTGATTGTCACGTGCCGTTCTCCCATACGATCACCGGGCGGAAAAGGTGCCGAAAATTTCTCCGTCTCTGCCAGAAACCCTGGGCAAGGGCGTCCTAAAAGCACCGTGTTGATTGGTGGAAGAAGAGCCACGCCTGTGTCGCAGGGACAGGGTTTCCCAATCCCTGTTTCCGTCCGCATCGCCGGGTGAAGAAGGTCTGTCGGGCGGAACCGTAAAGTCGCGATGATAGACGTGCGATGAGCACTGCCGACCCTTGTGGACCTTACAAACAACACCGGGAGAGCGTGTATCTGGAGAGAGCGATCCGATTGACAAACCGTGACCTCAAACCTAATCTTATAGCCTGATTTTCGTTGAGAGGGATGCGCATGGCTGAGGAGACAACGAAGACTTCCGCCAACGACGGCCTCGTTACCTCGTCCGGTCAGGGCCTGGTGGGAATTCAGCCGATGCATGCCACCGATGATGAGCGGAGCCGTTCTCCGGCCGCGTTCAGTGCAGTGGATGACGGGTGCGGTTGCCTAGAACTGGGTGATTCTTCTCCACAGGATGACGCGCCATCTTCAGAGGGAGTCCTTCACTCCGTAGGCGCAGCGCAGGCCGGGGTCATGAGCCAGCCGATGGAGCTGCTCGGCGCCCCCACCGCCGGAGTCGGCGGGGAGGAAGGCCCGGCGACTCCTGATGAGATAGTGACGGTGGCTCACCTCTGGCAGGAAGCCAAAGCGTTTTTGCGCGATCTCGTCTTCGCAGTTCTCATCGCCATCCTGGTCATCGTTTTCGTCGTTCAGCCGGTTCGGGTCGAGGGAACGAGCATGTTACCCCGCTTGCACGATGGCGAACGTATTTTCGTCAACAAGTTCATCTACCGATTTGAGAAGATCGAGCGGGGGGACATTGTTGTCTTCTGGTATCCCAACGATCCCTCAAAGTCGTTTATCAAGCGGGTGATCGGATTGCCCGGCGAGACCATTTCCATCCGCGAGGGAGTCGTCTACGTGGATGGCATGCCGCTGGAGGAGAAGTACATTGATCCCGCCTTTCACGTCCGACGGGAGAACATGCCGCCGGTCTACGTGCGGGATCATTACTATTTCGTCATGGGCGATAATCGCGATTCCAGTAACGACAGTCGCCAGTGGGGACTCGTGCCCGAAAAATACATCTACGGCAAGGCCATATTCCGCTACTGGCCCCTGAGCAGCTTCGGGACGATTAACTGACCTATGTCCTCGGTCCTCAGCCTGGCGCGGGAACTGCTCCTCAGTCCCCAGATTTTTTTCCGACGGCTGGAGACCTCACGAGATGCGGTTCGCATGGC
>DATLZR010000009.1 GCA_035573895.1 Blastocatellia bacterium
CGGCCCGCCGTTTCCGCGATTAGCCCTCCCCCGCAGCATCCCTGTGCATAGACTTACTCAGCCGGAGCGGGAAGCAATCCCTTGATCTGGCGTGCGACGCGATGAACCTCCTCGGCATCCGCCAGGGCGATCAGGAAGAACTTGTACCCGTTGTGAATGCACATGAGTCCGTTGGCAAACAGCCAGATACTGCTCAGGACGGGATTCCCGCCGAGGATCAGATCAATGGGCATTCCCACGATTCGTGAGGGATTCAGACTTTCGGCAATGAGCGTCCCTCCCAGGGTCACGCTGAAGACGCCAAGCAGCGGCGCACCAACATACTTCACGACGTTTCGTTGAAACTCACATCGGGTTTTCTCAACATCTGACAGCCGCCCCTCGGCCAGGAGTCGTTCTTGCTCCTTCAGGTAGTCAACATACTTCTCCGTGAGCCTGCGCAAAGCGTAGGGAGCCAGGGCGCTATGGAAGAACCAGTGCTGCCCCGCCGTCAGGCCGAGCAAGGTTGCGTCCAGACGGGCGAATGCCGTTGCCGCCCGAACTCCGGTGATGACGGAGACTGTCACAGCCACGACTTTTCCCGGATTGCTCGAGGCCCACGTTCGGGCTCGATTCACCGCGGCTCGAACGGACTCGGTTGTCCGACCGGCTTCCTCCATCCACTCGGAAAAGCTCTCCCACCGCCGATAGTGCTTTTCAATTTCTCGCTTGACTTCCTCGGCTTTCTCTCCGGCTACCTGACTGCCGGTCTTGAGGACCTCCTCCACTTTGCTCGCCGTCGCTTTGACCGTTTCGCTGATCCGACGTTCAGCATCGAGCCGCTCATACTCCTGGCGGGCGTGCTCGATTCCGGTCATGATCACGGTACCGGCTTTGCGGGCCACATCACTGGCCATCTCGCCGGCCTGCTCGACCTTTTCCCGGAGGCGAAATTTTTCATCCAGCTCCCGGGCGGTCTCGCTCAATGCTTTCTTCCACTCCTCGATCTTTTTAGTCGCCATTGTGTCATCCTCCTCGTTGCGAAGCCGATACCGATGAACAAATCTCGACCTGATCTACGATCAAGCGCCGATCACGGTTCCCGCAACCATTTTATCACAGGATGAGGCGGTGGCCCGCGCCTTGCCGACTAATTAAATTTCGGCTGGCTTCATTCCTCTTTTGATTCGGATTCGACGAGGGAGAACGCCTGTCGCCCACGCGACTCATGCGCGGTCAATTGATGGTCGCTTGGTGCCTGCCGTATACTTGGCCGTTACGATCATGAGTTCGAAAGACGTCATACGAGTCCGGGGCGCGCGAGTACACAATTTGAAGAACATCACCTGTGAGATTCCGCTCAGGAGTCTCACGGTGATCACCGGCGTGTCGGGCTCCGGCAAGTCGAGCTTGGCCTTTGATACTCTCTATGCCGAAGGACAGCGGCGTTACGTCGAGTCCCTTTCGGCCTATGCTCGCCAATTCCTCGAACGGATGAGCAAACCCGATGTGGATGAGATCACCGGTCTTTGTCCGGCAATTGCGATTCAACAAAAGCCACTCACGCGAAATCCCCGGTCAACGGTGGCCACGCAGACGGAGATCTACGACTACCTGCGACTTCTCTTTTCGCGGATCGGGAGAACGTATTGTCTCACCTGCGGAGTTGAGGTCACTCGGGACACGCCGGAGTCCATCGCCGATGAAGTCCTTCGCCTTCCGACGGGCACGAGGTTTTACGTCCTCTTCCCTCTGCCGCCGTCTTCGGGCGACGGTCGGGGGACGTCGCGGTCGAGCACCGGTGAGCCGACCGTGCGTGCGATTCAGGCCCAACTGCTATCGCTCATGCAGCGAGGTTTCACTCGATTTTATGTGGAGAATCAGATCTACGATCTCACCGGCGTGGAGCGTCTTCCCGTCGAGACTCTCCATAGGGTGAGCGTCCTCGTTGACCGTCTCACCGTTCACCCCACCATCCGTTCTCGATTGGTAGATTCTCTCGAAGTCTGCTATCGCGAAGGCGGTGGGCAGGCCGAAATCGTAATCCTCGATGATCCCCCGCAGCGTCGGCGGTACTCGGACTCTCTCTCCTGCTCGCAGTGCGGTCGCTCCTATCCCTCACCTGACCCACAACTCTTCAGTTTTAACAGCGCCTATGGAGCCTGCCCCACCTGTCAGGGATTCGGCAACACGATCACGCTCGATCTCGATCTCGTCATTCCCAATCGTCGTCTCTCCCTGAGAGACGGCGCGATTGAACCGTGGACGAAGGCCCAGTTCGCCTGGGCGCAGGACGAGCTGATCGAGTTCTGCGAGCGCAACGGAATCCCTGTGGATGTCCCCTTCGAGGAGTTATCGCCCCTCCATCAACGATGGGTCATCGAAGGGAAAGGGCGTTTCGGAGGAGTTCGCGGTTTCTTCGACTGGCTGGAGACGAAAAAATACAAAGTCCACGTGCGCGTCTTCCTCAGCAAATACCGGGGCTATAACACCTGCCCGACCTGTCAGGGCTCGCGCCTGCGGCCGGAAGCCCATGCCGTTCGCCTGGGCGGAAAATCCCTGCCGGAAGTGTGCGCCATGACCATCGCCCAGTGCGCTCGCTTTTTCGAGCAACTCTCGCTCACGGACTACGAACGGACGGTCAGCGAGCGCCTTCGCTGGGAGATTACCGAGCGGTTGCGATTTCTCATCGGCGTGGGACTGGATTATCTCACGCTGGACCGTCTCTCTTCCACTTTGTCCGGAGGGGAAGCCCAACGCATTCAGCTCGCCACCAATCTCGGATCGTCGCTCGTGGGCACACTTTATATCCTGGACGAACCCAGCATCGGGCTCCATCCCCGCGACACCGACAAACTCATCGCCATTTTGAAAAATCTCCGAGATATCGGCAACACCGTTGTCGTAGTCGAACATGATCCGGAGATGATTCTCGCCGCCGATCACGTCATTGATCTCGGCCCCGGTGCGGGAGAATTTGGCGGCGACGTTGTGTTTCAGGGACCTGTGGAGGAACTGGTTCGGTCGCCCACCTCACTCACCGCAAAGTATCTTCGAGGTGAAATGACAATCCCCGTGCCCCGATATCGTCGGCCTCCCGGAGACAAGAAACTGATCATCCGAGGGGCGAGGGCCAACAATCTCAAGTCGCTCGATGTCGCTATCCCGCTCGGACTTTTCGTTTGCGTGACCGGCGTATCGGGATCCGGGAAATCAACGCTCGTTTATGATGTCCTCTATGCCAATCTGATGAAGCAACGGGGCCAGTGGGATCAACCTGCCGGAGCCGTCACGTCCATCTCGGGAGGAGAACACCTCAAAGAGATCATCCTCGTGGATCAATCGCCCATCGGACGCACGCCACGGTCAAATCCGGCTACCTACGTTAAGTTTTACGATGGGATTCGTGATCTTTTCGCCTCCACCCGCGAGGCTCGAAGTCGGGGTCTAACACCGGGTCATTTCTCTTTCAACATGGGCGGAGGCCGCTGCGATGCCTGCGAGGGGAAAGGGACGGTTACGGTGGAAATGCAGTTTCTCGCCGACATTGAACTTGTCTGTGATGAATGCAAGGGCACCCGGTTCAAACCTTTTGTCCTCGACGTCAAATACAAAGGGAAAACCATCCACGATGTTCTCAACATGACGGTGCACGAAGCCATGCAATTTTTCGCCGATTGCCCGAGGATTCAGAAGAAACTCGCTGTCCTCGAGGAAATAGGTCTGGGATACCTGAGATTGGGCCAGTCGGCCACCACTCTTTCCGGAGGCGAAGCCCAACGGGTGAAACTGGCGGCGTATCTGGCCAGAGGGGAAAGCGAGAGAACTCTATACATTTTCGACGAACCCACCATTGGGCTACACTTCGACGACATCAATAAGTTGCTCGGCGCCTTTCGTCGCCTCCTGGCGGCGGGAGCCTCGCTTCTGGTCATCGAACACAACCTGGAGGTCATCAAGTCAGCCGATTGGATCATTGATCTGGGACCGGAAGGAGGAGAGAGAGGAGGATCGCTCGTCGCCGAAGGTCCTCCGGAACATATTGCCCGAGTACCACATTCCCACACGGGGCGGTATCTCGCTCGCGTACTCGGCTTGTGACGTCCGGGGACTTCCCGCCGGGGTGCCAGATGTGCTAGACTCAGCCCGACTTTTACGACGAGGAACATCATGATGAAAAGCGCATTTGCTTTGCTGATCGTCGGTCTTATCGCTGGTGGCGCTGGCTTCATCGTCAGCCGGATGGATCAATCGAAAAAGTCGGATCACGTGTTCACGGCACTTGACGGAAGTCGAGTTGACCTGAGCGCGCTCAAAGGTAAGATCGTTGTTCTCTCCTTTGGCGCAACCTGGTGTCCGCCTTGTTGGGAAGAACTCCCCGTTTTAGAGGAACTGGCGGAAAAATACAAAAATCATCCGGTCGCCTTCTACTGGGTGAGCATTGACGACACGGAGATGTCCGATGAAAAGCTACGCCAGGAACTGAAGGAAAAAGCTCCCCGCTTCGGCTTCCGCGTTCCTGTCTTGCGGGACCCTGAGGCCGGATTGCTCGTCGAACACAAAGTAGACGGCGTTCCCGCGTTGCTCATCTTCGACCGAGAGGGCAAGCTCGTCGGCCAACCGCATCTGGGGTTCGATGGCCGGGAAGCCTTCCTGAGGGATCTCAGTACGACCATAGACTCGCTGCTGAAGAGGATCCAACCGTGACGAATAACGCATCCGCTGTTATGGAGACGCACATCCCCGTTCTGCCGCTCCTCCGGCGGGGAAAGGTGAGGGATATTTATGCCATTGGAGATGATCGGTTGCTGATTGTCGCCACCGACCGAATTTCCGCCTTCGATGTCGTACTACCGACGGGAATTCCTCACAAAGGGAAGGTCCTGACCCAGCTCTCCCGCTTCTGGTTCCAGAAAATGCAATCGCTCGTGCCTAACCACCTGATCACAACCGTTCCCTGGGAGGTGGACGAGCGTCTGAAACCCTACCGGGATGTGCTCTGGCAAAGGAGCATGATCGTGTGGCGCACTGAGGTTGTTCCCATCGAGTGCGTCGTGCGGGGTTATCTGGCAGGGTCCGGCTGGAAGGAATACAGAGAGTCGGGCTCCGTCTGTGGTGTGAAGCTCCCGCCCGGTTTGATGGAATCGGCGAAACTCCCGGAACCCATCTTCACCCCGGCAACTAAGGCCGAAGAGGGCCATGACCTCAACATTAGCGAAGCGGAGATGGCCCGTCGGATCGGTTCGGAACTGACCCAGAAACTCAAGCACCTGAGCCTGACCATCTACAGTCAGGCGGCTGCTCACGCCCTCGAGCGTGGTATCATCCTCTGTGATACCAAATTCGAGTTCGGCGTGCGGGATGGACAGATCATCTGGATTGACGAAGCCCTCACGCCGGATTCGTCGCGATTCTGGGCCGTGGCTGACTATCGCCCGGGAATCCCCCAACCGTCTTTCGATAAACAGTACGTGCGCGATTATCTGGAGACCATTGGATGGAACAAAGAACCTCCAGCTCCCCCGCTTCCCGATGAGATTGTTGAGAAAACCTCTTCGAAGTACCTGATGGCATACCGCATCCTCACGGGCGAAGAGTTGACGGTATGAGCGTAACCGACATTGCGATTCTTTTCATCATGGCAATTTCGACGCTCATCGGATTTGCCCGAGGGTTGCTGCGAAGTACGCTGACGACGGCAGCCGCCTTGGGAGGGATCGTCGTGGCGGCTTCGCACTACCCCCGGCTGGCTGGTGTTGTGCGACCGGCGTTTGAAACCGATCTCGTGGCCAACCTGACGGCCTTCCTGACCATTTACCTTGCTGTTCTGGTGGTCGCCTTCGTTGTTTCACGCTTGCTGCGACGGACCCTGGAGAAGGCACGCCTTGGATGGCTTGATTCCCTCGGCGGCGCGGCCTTCGGACTGGCGCGAGGGTGGGTCGCCTGTTCCGTCGCCTATCTGGCCCTGCTGGCTTTCCCCCTCAAGACCGAAATCATCCATCCCTCAATCACCAAACCTTATCTGGAGCGAGGAGTAGCTCTGCTCAGCCAGCTCATCACGGATGAACTGCGTCAGACGCTTCACCCCAAAGAGTCCGTGCCGGGTAAGGAACCGACTCATCCCTCCACCCAGAGAAAGGATGCGCGGGCATGAGAGAATCACTCGAACGTCTTGTTGACGAAATGGTCGAGCGGGGAATTCGTTTCGAGGATGCCGTCCGCGAGTTCGAGATGATGTTCATTGTTAAAGTGATGGAGCGCCATCGGGGCAACATCTCTCGCACGGCCCGCGAATTGGGCATCCACCGCAATACTTTGCGCTCGCGCCTGAAAGCCTATCGCGCCCGCTTCCGCACTTCTCCGGGGATGAGTACCGCCGACGACAGACTCTCATAACCGAAGAACTCATCTCTTAGCGCTCGCTACGCTCGTATCCCTCGCCAGCGCCTCTGACGGTTTCCTTACCAGCCTTGTGGAACGGACGCCGTCTACTTTCACCTTTTGCCCGCTTCATTAGAGCTTGTAGCCAAATTTCCGTAAAAGAGCTTTCCGCGAATCCCGGTCTGCTTCCGTTTCGACCCCCTTCGAGGCAAATCCATCAATGACGCCGAGAATGCCCCGACCCTGATCCGTTTCCGCAACGATCACCTGGACGGGATTTGCCGTGGCACAGTGAATCGTACAGACCTCCTGGCAGGCTTTGATCGCATTGAGGAAGTTGATGGGATAGGCTTCGCGCAGCAGGACGACAAACGTGTGACCGGCGCTGAGTGCAAGCGCATTCTTGACGGCTACCGCCCGCAATTCCTCATCGTTGCCCTCGGTTCGTATGAGGCAGGGTCCCGATGCCTCGCAAAACGCGATCCCGAACTTAACCTGCGGTGACGTCGTCACCATGATCTCGTAAAGGTCCTCCACCGTCTTGATGAAATGAGCGTGTCCTACAATGATGTTGCAGCCCGATGGAATTTCTAACGTCACGCTTATCAGTTCCATTTTGCCTCCTCTCATTTAAGGCTTCAGGCATGGATGCAGACGCGCACCTTGACCGATGATTTTGGTGCACATCTGCCGTCAATCGAAATGCTCCTGTTGCCATGTATGGCTGCGGATAGTTCATGAGCATTCCCACAAAATCTAACGCAGACTTTCCCTTCTGCGTCAAGCGACGCTTCCACCTCCAGCCTATCGGAGAGTGTCCGATAGGTGATCGCAGAATAAGCTGTCCGGGCCAGCCACGTGAAGCAGTCCGCGCTGAATCCCCGCTCGGTGGGGTTTATAAAACCGGGAAAATGCTCTAGACTATCGGTCGTTTTATGGTGACTTGGATAATGTCAGGCAGGGAGTCCGCCATTAAAAACTGACATGTGAGAATGCGGAGCGGCTTTTGAAGTGCACGATTACATAGATCTAGTCAGGCTTCTTGCGGACTACCCGAAGTGCAGGGCAGAACTGCGACGCTGGCTTATGAGGGATGGATTGGTTGATCTGGTGGAAGGTGCCAGAGAAACGGCTGAGATACATCGCGGGAGGGAAAAACGAATGGGTCGTGTTGAGGAGCAGCCTGTCGTTCTGACGGTGGCTCACGATCGCACCGAAGAAAGACTAAGTTGGGCGCAGGAGCAGATAGCACTCGTTGCTGGGGCTGAACGCCACGCCCCGACAAACAGCCGACCTGGCCTAGGTTAACAAGCGGCTCACCGATGTGGTCGCCGGCATCAAGGATCGGATGCCGGAACCAATCGTCGGGGAAGATGACTGAAGAGGAATTCGCACCCACAACGGAGCGATGGTGGAGGAAAGCCCGATCGCTCTCAGGGAGTAGGCGGTGGGGGCCAGGACCACGTGGCAAGTCCGTGGGGTTATAACGGGATGGAACTATGATGGACGAACGAGAGTTTTATTGCGAACGCGAGGAGGTTAAGATTGCTGCCTATGAATGCCCGCACTGTCGTGTAAAAGCTGACTACCGGATTCGCTGGATCCGACGGACGAAAAAGAAGTCGCTTCCCTCCTGGGCAGGCGAGGAGGATCGGCAGAAATTTCAAAAAGCTCGCGATCATATGGTTCGGGTGGATGACGTCCTCACCTGTCGGAACGAACGATGCCGTCGGCGTTTTGACATTCCCAGCCTTCAAACTGTTGTTTTCCTTTAACAAAGGAAGAGGAACGTGTCCCTGTGTTTGCTCGCAGCCGAACGTCAAAAGCTTCACCAACGCTCCCGGATGAAGCGAAGCTGTGCAAGTCCCAAAAAATCTAGGTCCGCTGCCTGTGATGCCTATGAATCCCCGAACTCGATTTGATGATCTCCACCAATTCATCAACCATCTGGAGAAGAAGGGAGAGTTGCGGCGGATTCGGGTTGAAGTTGATCCCGTACTGGAAGTGTCCGAGATCGTTCAGCGGGTGGTGAAACAAGAGGGTCCTGCTCTTTTGTTCGAGCGCCCGCGAGGGGCTGACTTTCCCCTTCTCATTAACCTTTTCGGCTCGCATCGCCGGATCGAGGAAGCGCTGGGGAATCACCCTGAAGCGATTGGGGAAGCGATTGTTAAGACGATAGACCGCCTGAATCCACCATCGCTTTCGACTCTCTGGCATTCACGTGAGTTTTTAATTCGGGCTCTTGCCATGCGTCCGCGAATTGTTCGCCAAGCTCCTGTACAGGAGGTGAGCGAAGAGCCCGATTTAACCAGATTGCCCGTCTTGCAGTGCTGGCCGGGCGATGGCGGTCGGTTCATTACTTTCGGCATGGTGCTTACGGAGCATCCGCACACGCGCCGCCGCAACCTGGGGCTCTATCGGCTGCACATCTATGATGAGCGAACAACGGGTATGCACTGGCAATCCATGAAGGGCGGGCGAGGTCATTACTTCGCCGCCGAACAACAGGGAGTGCCGCTTGATGTGGCCGTGGTATTAGGCGGCGATCCTGTGCTCATGCTCGCCTCGGTGCTCCCTCTGCCTGAAGATGTGGATGAAATTACCTTCGCGGGTTTGCTCTCCGGTCGGCGGCCCTCGTTGGTGAAGGCTCAGACGAGCCCGCTTCTTGTACCGGCAAACGCGGAGTTCATTCTTGAAGGGCACGTCCCCCCCTTCGAGCGACGGCGGGAAGGGCCCTTTGGCGATCATTTCGGACATTACTCCGAGGCGGCGGATTTCCCCGTCTTTCACCTCCGCCGAGTGACCCGGCGGCGCAAGGCCATATACCCGGCATCGGTTGTGGGGAAGCCCCCGCAGGAGGATAAATACATCGGAGAGGCAGCCGGGTTGCTCGTTGGACCACTCATCAAGCTCATTCAGCCCAATGTGCGCGATCTCTGGGCGTTTTATGAAGCGGGCTTTCACAATCTGCTCGGCGTCGCCGTGGCCGAACGTCATCCGAAGGAAGTTTTGAAAACAGCCTTTGGCCTTCTCGGCGTGGGTCAGCTCTCTCTGACGAAGGTGATGGTGCTGGTAAGGGAGGAGGTCAATTGTCGCCGGTTTGATCATCTCCTGCGGGAACTCTGGTGGCGGTTCGATCCGGCGGAGCGGATGCTCCTGATCCCAACCGCGCCCCTTGATACTCTCGACTTCACCTCGTTCACCATGCACACGGGGAGCAAACTCATTCTCGATGCGACGGGCGAGCGGATTATGAGCGCCGAGCCCCCGCGCGAGATCGTTGACCCTCGCCGATTTGACTCTCGCATTGTGGACTACCGGCTGCTTGAAGGGGGATTTCTCGTCGTCGTTATTGCCCGGGACGCACGCCAGGTCCTTGCCGATCTGCTGCGCTGGCCCGAGCTTGGTCCGGTGAAATTCATCGTGGCGGTGAGCCCCGATGTAAAAGTGCAAGACGACGAGAACCTCATCTGGGGAATTTTCACCCGATTCGACCCGGCACGCGACATGTTGGCTGAGGAGATGCGGCTTGTGGGGGCGCGACCCCTTTACCGAGGCCGCTTGGCCATTGACGCGACGTGGAAAGAAGGCTATCCCCAGCCGCTGGAAATGGACCCTGAGATTCAGCGGCGGGTTGACCGACGGTGGGGTGAATATTTCGGCCCGGAAGTCAGGGACATGTCCTGACGCGGTGATCTGACAACTACGATACTGCTAGAGAGTGATCGTGACGGAGACCGGGTGGCGAGAGGAACATTCCCCGCCCCCAGTCTCGAGATGCCATTCCTCACTTCCGTTTATCGAGTAATAGCAGGCTTGAGATTGGCTGCCCGATCCTTGGGAACAGCCAGATAGCCGATGATTCGGTCTTTCTGAACGTCATTGACCACCAGCTCGTACGGAGCTGTTCCCTTCTCGGCTCGGAACTGAATGGGCTCGTTGATCGTGCGATCCTTCTTCTCAACCTTGAAATCCCCCACGTAGAGGACAACGTTGAATTTTTTCTTCTTCACATCGGTCTTGCTCACCGCAATCCGAATATCGGCGACCTGCTGAAATCCACTCTTTTTGCTGATGTCGAACTCGAAGTAATCCCGCTCGCCTCGCCGTCGGAGTTCTGCCAGCTCTTCACGGTTCCGGGCGATGAGCGTGCCATATTCGCTCAATTTCAATTGAACTCCACTCAGCTCTTGCTTTGTCTTTTCGACCTCCTCACGAGTGGTTATTACATCGCCTTTCACCGTGGTGATGTCGCCAGCCAGGGCACCGATCTTCTTGTTGTGCTCTTCTTGCAAAGCAGCGACCTGTGCGGCTTCGGCCTTGCGGGCAAGCTCTGCCATAAGTTCTTGAACCTTCTGCTCCTGCTCCCGCTTGATCTGGGCAGCGAGAAGGCGCGCCCGATCCAGCTCGCGTTCAGTGATCCCGATATGCTGGCTGGTGACTTCAAGCTGGGCTTTGAGGTTGGCATACCGATTATCGGCATCATCCAGTCGCTTGAAAGCCAGTTCAATATCTTTGTTGCGCCGATCCAACTCAGCCCGCAGGTCCCGCACCGCTGCCTTCAAATCATAGACCACATAGAGCAACAGAGCGAGCACAACCAGAACAGCAACGCCCGCGATCACAAGCGCTGACGGGAACCGAGAGATCGAGCGAGCCGGGGAGGTCGTGACGGGCCGGTCACTCGTCTCACCCTCTGATGGCATTGGCTTGCCGAGAAGAAGTTCGTCCAATGTTTTTCGCGCCATAATTAATCATCCTCCTCATCAAAGTCCGACCACGAAGATCATCACATCCTCCGTCACGCTTGGGCTAGCGCATGTGTCTCACCATTGATCACGGTCATTACGGTTGCATGACTCACTTCACCAGCGCAAGCCGAGCACGACGCAAGTTTACCCCAGAAATCAGCAGACGAAAAGGGGTCGGGAAAAATCTTATCGCCGTAGCGTCTCCCGAGCTTTCGCATAACCATAAGCTTTGATGGGCACTTCAGGCCCCCCGTTGCCATACCTATTTTTACGAAAAGACCAGGCCAAGACGTTGCCCCATGAAAGAATCCCGCGCAGGACATCCTTTCGTTGTAGCGACTTTCAGTCGTCCCGCACCCCGTGAGCGCCCGCATCCTTGTGGGCAGAGGCACGGTAGAAACATGCGCTCCCGGTGTAAATCACTTGTACCTCTAGAGGTCAAACAGGCCCTCTCCGGCGACCGAGAGGCGTCGCCCCCGAAGGTCAAAGCCCAGATGCTTATAGGCTGCCTCCGTGGCAACGCGACCGCGGGGTGTGCGGCTGAGGAACCCGATCTGGATGAGATAAGGTTCGTAGATCTCCTCAATGGCGTCTTTCTCCTCGCTGATGGCAGCGGAAATCGTTCCCAACCCGACCGGTCCTCCACCGAATTTCTCGATGATGGTCAGCAGAATCTTACGGTCAATTTCATCCAGGCCATACCTGTCTACCTCCATCCGGTTGAGGGCGTAATCGGCGATGGCGCGGGTGATGCGACCTTCGCCGTGAACTTCGGCGAAATCGCGGACGCGGCGCAGGAGTCGGTTGGCGATCCGAGGCGTGCCACGGGCCCGCCGAGCAATCTCGCGGGCTCCGTCGGCTTCGATCTCGATCTGAAGGATACGAGCGGATCGCTCTACGATGATCTGCAATTCTTCCGGGAGATAAAAATCCAGGTGAAGATCAATGCCGAACCGTCCTCGCAGAGGAGCACTCAATAGGCCCTTTCGGGTCGTCGCTCCGATCAGGGTGAAGGGTGGGAGATCTATTTTGATGGACCGGGCTGCTGGCCCCTGACCGATGATGATATCCAGTTGATAGGCCTCCATCGCCGGATAGAGGATTTCCTCGACGGCGGGATTAAGACGATGAATCTCATCAATGAACAAGACATCCCGCTCCTGCAGATTGGTCAAAAGCGCCGCGAGGTCACCCGACCGTTCAATGACAGGGCCCGATGTGGACTTTATGTCCACACCCAGCTCATTGGCGATAATGTAAGCCAATGTGGTCTTCCCGGTCCCAGGCGGACCGTGCAGGATAACGTGATCCAGAGCCTGGCCCCGGGCCCGGGCTGCCTGAATATAGACGGAGAGATTCTCCGTGATCTTTTTCTGCCCGACGTAGTCCTTGAGCCAACGCGGCCGCAGCGTAACGTCGTACTGACGATCTTCATCCGTCGGGATGCCGCTCGTTAACAACCGCCGATCCTTCATAAGCGTGGCAATTGTAGCACATTCGGTCGCCGATCCTCACCAAGGGTGCCGGAAAAGAAGGGCCGGGCCGAACGGCGAGGTCCGCTCTCTATGGTTCATCCTCATCAAGGAACTTTGTCGGTACGCGAGCGGCGCAGCTGATAAGGTCATTCGCCGCTTTGGTGAAACGCATTAACGTCATGAGATCACCACGGATCTTGATTTTGCCCATCATTAAAGCCTGCACGCCATCGAGGCCGCCAGTTAACAACTCCTTCCACCGATCATAATCGGCCGAAATGAGAAAGGACGCTTTCTCGGCCTCCTCCGCCGTGACAGGTCGCGCCTGCCGGCATTCCCCACGATGGAGATCGAGCCAGAGATAATACTTCCTCGGGAGACCCAGCCGCTCGTCCGCATTGATGACGAAACACACCGGGCCGGCCTCCCACTGAGCTGCCGACTGGCGGTACTCCTCGCTGGCATTAATCTGGTTTTTAAATTGCTCTATCCATTCCTCGCTCGGAAAACGGTAGGCCATTCTCGCTTCTCCTTCCTTCAGGATCGCTTTCGGTCGGTTACGCGGAAGCCCCCAATACCCTTCTCCTCTTCCGAAATAAAACACCCACGAGCAGTCAAGCGGACCCTCGCCATAGATGAGGGGAACGGCATGAGAGAAATTTGTGGGGGACTACCGCAGGAGTGCTGCACTCTTGGGCTGGGAAGAGAGATCGTCCGAGTTCTGGTACGTCCGCTCACGATTGTGTCTGGCTCCTCAGGGAGGACTCGAACCTCCAACCCGCCGGTTAACAGCCGGCCGCTCTGCCGATTGAGCTACTGAGGAGCATCGCTTTGTGCGACGGGCAAGAAGTTAGCAAAAGTCGTCGTCACTTGTCAACATCGCAACGACGACGGGGAGCACGGTATATGTCCCGCCCGCGTTTCCCCCCTGACGCACTCGATCCGACCGACCGGCTGACGATTTCTTGACTTTTCCCGGAACGGCTCTTATAGTCCTTACGTGTTGATGACAGGAAGGGAGACATCAGATTTCCATGGGACAACCGTGCTGTGCGTCCGACGCTTCGGGCGCGTGGTAATGGCCAGTGACGGTCAGGTGACGTTCCACGACACTATTATGAAACACACGGCCCGCAAGGTGCGCCGTCTGTACAACGATCGCATTCTCGCTGGGTTTGCCGGGGCAACGGCCGATGCCTTTGCCCTTTTTCAGCGATTCGAGAGCAAGCTGGAAGAATATCGGGGAAATCTCGGGCGCGCCGCCGTCGAACTGGCCCGCGATTGGCGCACGGAAAAATTCCTTCGGTACCTGGAGGCATTGTTGATCGTGGCCGATGCCAACCAATCTTTAATCATTTCCGGCAGCGGGGAGATCATCGAACCGGATGATGGGATTGCTGCTATTGGTTCGGGCGCACCGTATGCCCTGGCCGCGGCCCGCGCACTGATGAAGCACACGGAACTGTCGGCCCGTGAAATCGTCCAGGAGGCGATGACGCTGGCCAGCCAGATTTGCATCTACACAAACGATAAATTCCACATCGAAGAGTTGTGAGACGCTTATGGTGATTTACCTCTCCGGTGAGACGGAAATTGTCCCCAAGCTCGATGAGCTGACGCCGCGACAAATTGTCGCGGAACTGGACAAATATGTCGTCGGGCAAACGGCCGCCAAACGAGCAGTGGCCATTGCCCTGCGCAATCGCATCCGACGGCAAAAACTCCCCCCCGATATGGCCCAGGAAGTTATGCCCAAGAACATTCTCATGATCGGCCCGACGGGGGTTGGAAAAACGGAGATCGCCCGACGACTCGCCCGGCTCTCGAATTCTCCTTTCCTCAAGGTTGAAGCCTCGAAGTTCACCGAGGTCGGATACGTCGGCCGCGATGTCGAATCCATGGTGCGCGACCTGGTGGAGGTCGCTGTTGACATGGTGCGGGCAGAAAAGATGCAGGAAGTTGCCGAGAAAGCCGAACAGAATGCCGAGGAACGACTCCTCGACTACCTCCTTCCCTCGCCGGGGAGGCGGCGCAAATCCCGACGCAATCCCCTGTCGGCCGTTCTCACGGACGAAGATGAGGAGCCTTCCTCCACGACCTCGCTGGAAGAGATCAATGACTACGAGACGGTTCAGCGCACGCGAGAAAAATTGCGTCAACTTCTGCGTCAGGGCAAGCTCGACAGCCGCATCGTTGAGATCGAAGTTCGAGAGAAGCTCTTCCCCGGCCGCTTCGAGATCATCACCAATCAGGGAATCGAGGAGATGGATATTGCCGTTCAGGACCTGATGCCGGGATTGTTCGGCCCCGCTCGCACCAAAAAGCGCAAGATGCGCGTGGATGAGGCCCTCGATTATCTCCTTCAAGAGGAGGAGCAAAAACTCATTGACATGGAGCAGGTAGCCCGGATCGCCGTCGAGCGCGTGGAACAATCCGGCATTATTTTCCTCGATGAGATTGACAAAATCGCCGGGCGCGAATCGGGTCACGGGCCGGATGTCTCGCGGGAAGGGGTGCAACGGGACCTGTTGCCTATCATTGAAGGCACAACGGTCAGCACCCGGTACGGAATGGTTCGGACCGATCACATTCTCTTCATTGCCGCCGGCGCCTTTCACGTCGCTAAGCCCTCCGACCTTATCCCCGAACTCCAGGGACGGTTCCCCATTCGTGTGGAACTCGACCCGCTCACGGTGGATGACTTCAAGCGCATCTTGACCGAGCCGAAAAATTCGCTCATCAAGCAATATACGGCATTGCTGGCCACCGAAGACGTGATCATCGAGTTCTCCGAAGATGCCATTGATGCCATCGCCCGATTCGCTTTCGCTGTCAACGAGCAGACGGAAAATATCGGTGCGCGGCGGCTCCACACGATCATGGAGAAACTGCTCGAAGACATCTCCTTTGAGGCTCCTGACCTGAAGGAGAAGCATCATTACATTGACGCCGAGTACGTCAGGGCGAAGCTGGCGGGAATCGTGCAGAACCAGGATCTCAGTCGCTACATCCTGTGAGACGGCGGTGGACGGGCGTGCCTGTCAGGACCGGTCGTGGAGCCAGTCACAATCTTCCCCTTTTTGGATCGTCGTCGTTACCATCCTGGGGATGGTCGTATCCTGCGGACGAGTGGGTGCTCCCCTGCCACCCATTCGACGACAGCTGCCACGGCCGGAGACAATCTCCGTTATCCAGCGAGGCGACCGAATGATCATCTCCGTTGCTCGCCCGGAAGTGCCTTCCTCTCCTACGGTGAATTCTCGAGCGATGCGACTTGATGTTCTTCGGGTGATCGAATCGCGCACCGACATGCTTCAGCTTGACGAAGAGTCCTTCCTCGAACGCGCTCAGGTGGCGGGTTCTCTTTCCTGGGATGAGATCGAACAGGCAGGGACCGGCGAGCGGATCCTTTTTGAGGATGGTCCTCTGACGAATTTGTCAGCGCGATACCTTTACGCCGCCCGGTGGGTGGGTGATCGGGGGCGGCCCGGACCTCTCTCCAGCATCGTGGTCATTGAGGCCACGCCACAGCTTCCCCTCCCCCCGCGAGATGTTCAGGCGCGCGACGCCGCACAGGATGTGCTCATCATCACCTGGATGCCACCGGAGGAGAATCTTGACGGATCCCGTCCCGCCCGCGTCGTCGGCTACAACGTCTACCGCAGACGACGGGGAGAGTTGCCTTTCACCGGCCCGCTGAACGGAGCATCGCCGGTCGCAGGGACGGAGTTTACCGATCGCTCCTTCGACTACGGCACAGAATACGAGTTCATGGTTCGGAGTGTCGCCTCGGTAGCAGCCAACGATCTTCGAGAGAGCACTGATTCGGTCGTTGTCACCATCACGCCCCGGGATGTCTTCCCCCCTGATCCGCCCGAAGGGTTGACGGTGGCATCGGCTAACGGCCTCGTCAGTCTCTTCTGGACCCCAAATAGCGAGTCCGACATCGCCGGTTATAACATCTACCGCGCTGATTCACTCTCGGAATCCGAGGCCGCCTGGCGAAAGATCAATCCTTCACTCCATGTGCTGACGACCTTTCGAGATGACCGAGTTGAACCGGGTCGGAGGTACTACTATCGGGTGACGGCTGTTGACCGTGCCGGTAACGAGAGTCGCCCCTCGGTCACCGTGTCGCAGGAGGTTGTGCCGGAGGCTTCGTCTTGTCTGCACTTGGAGGAAAAGTTCAGGAAACGTTCGATCCAGGTACGGGCCGGACGCCACGTCAATGATCGGCGGGGAAATTGGGACAGGCATGGCGATCATCTCTCATGGAGGGACGTTCGATGAGATTCTGTCGCTTTCGTTCATTGTTGAAGGACAAACCCTGTTACGGTGTCATTGAGGGAGATGTCGTTCGACCGCTCGACGTCGTCACCCCCTACGGAGCACTCCGCTGGGGAGAACCTCGAGAGATCCCACTCCCAGAGGTTCAACTCCTCGCTCCGTGCGAGCCGACGAAAATCGTGGCCGTGGGCCAGAACTATCGCGCTCATGCTGAGGAGCTGGGGAATCGCGTTCCGTCCGAACCGCTTCTCTTCCTCAAGCCACCGAGCGCGATCATCGGACCCGATGAGGCGATCCATCTACCGCCGGTATCCGAACGAGTGGACTACGAAGGAGAACTGGCCGTGGTCATGGGCTCGCGGGCGTCGCGCCTGACTTTGGAGGATAATCCACTCAGTTTCGTTTTCGGGTATACCTGCGCAAATGATGTGACGGCCCGTGACCTCCAGAGGAAAGATGTGCAATACACGAGAGCCAAAGGATTCGATACGTTCCTTCCGCTCGGCCCGGTGATCGAAACGGAGCTTTCTCCCGATGATCTCCGACTGGAGACGCGCGTCAATGATCAGGTGAAACAGCGGGCGACCACCCGCGACATGGTTTTCTCGGTAGCGTTTCTGGTTCGGTACATTTCGAACATAATGACGCTCTATCCCGGAGACGTGATTCTCACCGGCACACCGGCGGGCGTTGGCCCACTCCAGGCAGGGGACACGGTCGTTGTCGAAATCCAAGGGATTGGCGCGTTGAAAAATCCCGTCGTCCATGGCTGGGCTAGATGAGGCCATGGATTATGCGGCGTCTGTGACAAAATGCCGGTCAATTCTCACGGTTGACAGAGGGGTTGACAGTCGGTAGTATTGGCCACTT
Source organism: Blastocatellia bacterium (assembly GCA_035573895.1). Lineage (NCBI taxonomy): Bacteria > Pseudomonadati > Acidobacteriota > Blastocatellia > Blastocatellia bacterium. Next base: position 17,744 of record DATLZR010000009.1, read on the forward strand.
GTTTGTGGCACTGATTCGGGCATGAGGAGGAGAGATGGGAGGACGATTACGACCGCTTCATGATCGCATTATCGTCAAGCCCCTCGAAGCTCCCGAGGAGATTCGGGGCGGGATCATTATTCCCGACACGGCCAAAGAGAGGCCCCAGGAAGGTGAAGTCATTGCCGTTGGACCCGGGCGTCTGCTGGACGATGGCCGTCGGGTGCCGGTGGAGGTGAAGGTTGGCGATTGCGTGCTGTTCGAGAAGTACGCGGGAACGGAGGTTGAACTCGACGACGAGAAATACCTCATCATGCGGGAAGGCGACGTTCTGGGGATTATTTCCAGGAAAAAGTGAGGAAAGGGGACGGAGAACATGGCCAAACAGATTGTTCATGGAGAACAGTCACGTCAGGCAATTCTTCGGGGAGTGAACAAGCTCGCCGATGCCGTCAAGATCACTCTCGGCCCTAAAGGGCGCAACGTTGTCTTGGAGAAGAAATTCGGCTCACCTACGATTACCAAGGACGGAGTAACTGTAGCCAAAGAGATCGAGCTGCCTGATCCTCTTGAGAATCTCGGCGCGCAGATGGTGCGCGAGGTAGCCTCGAAAACATCCGACATCGCCGGTGATGGAACAACCACGGCCACGGTGCTGGCCCAGGCGATTTTCCGCGAAGGCGTGAAAAATGTGGCCGCCGGGGCCAACCCTATGGCTCTCAAACGCGGGATCGAAAAAGCCGTCGAGCGGGTGGTCGAAGAGATTCGGGCGCTGGCCAAACCCGTCAAGGGAGATGCCATCGCTGCCGTTGGAACAATTTCCGCCAATGGCGACAGCACAATTGGAAGCCTCATCGCAGAAGCCATGCATAAAGTCGGCAAAGACGGCGTGATCACCGTTGAAGAATCCCGCACGCTCGATACGACTCTGGATGTCGTTGAAGGCATGCAGTTTGACCGGGGATTTCTTTCGCCCTACTTTGTGACAGATCCCGAACGCATGGAGTGCGTGCTCCAGGACGCCTACATTCTCCTTCACGACAAAAAGATCAGCTCGGTGCGGGACCTCCTGCCGCTACTGGAACAGGTGGCCCGGCAGGGGAAACCGCTCCTGATCATCGCCGAAGATGTCGAGGGGGAGGCGCTGGCGACGCTGGTAGTAAATCGCTTGCGGGGATCGCTCCAGACCTGCGCGGTGAAAGCTCCCGGATTCGGCGATCGGCGAAAGGCCATGCTGGAAGACATCGCCATTCTCACGGGCGGGCGAGTCATCGCCGAAGAGCTGGGCATCAAACTGGAAAACGTCACCCTCAAGGACCTCGGACGCGCCAAGAAGGTCGTCGTGGATAAAGATACAACCACCATCGTTGAAGGGGCGGGGAAATCCTCCGACATCCAAGCCCGCGTGAAACAAATCCGCGTGCAAATCGAAGAGACGACCTCGGATTATGATCGGGAGAAGCTGCAGGAACGACTGGCCAAACTCGTCGGCGGGGTGGCGGTGATTAAAGTGGGAGCGGCGACAGAGACGGAACTGAAGGAGAAGAAAGCTCGCGTCGAAGATGCTATGCATGCCACGCGGGCGGCTGTCGAAGAGGGCGTAGTCCCCGGCGGCGGTGTGGTCTACCTCCGGGCGCTCAGGGCACTGGAAAAATTCCGTCTCGATGACCCTGATGAGCAAACGGGGGTGAGCATCGTCCGACGGGCCCTCGAAGAACCCCTCCGGCAGATTGCACAAAACGCCGGTCACGAGGGCGCGGTCGTGGTGGAGCGCGTGCGCCAGGAAAAGAACGATTCTTTTGGCTTCAACGCGGAGACCGAAGAGTTCTGCGATCTGGTGAAGGCCGGCATCCTGGACCCGGCGAAAGTGAGCCGGATTGCCCTTCAGAATGCGGCTTCGATTGCTTCGCTGCTCATTACAACGGAAGCCCTGGTCTCAGAAATACGAGAGGAAGAGTCCGCCGAACCACGCATGCCCGGAGCCGAATTCTAGGATCGGTGGAAAAGACGCTCGATCTCTCGGATTGAGAGTTTGAGGATCGTTGGCCGTCCGTGCGGACAGTTAGAGGGAGTGGCGCAGGAAAGGAGTTCCTGAACGAGCCAGACCATCATTTCATCCGTCAGAGGTTCATTGACTTTGACGGCCGCACGACAGGCGAACCGAGCAGCAATGCAATCGCGGATATCTTCAATGGTGAGCGTGCGCTTCTCCGCCTCGATCACATCGAGAATCTCACGGATGAGCGCTTCCGCCTGCTCGAGTGGTACGTCTGTCGGCAAGGCCTTGATCACGAGCGACCGACCTGATAGCTGACCCAGCTCGCAGCCGATGGCTTCAAGCTCGTCCTTAATATGCTCGAATGTGGCCGCTTGGGCGGGCGTCAACTCGATCACACGGGGTAGCAGGAGAGGCTGTGTTTCGACCGTCCGCTCACGGAAGCGACGGCGAAACCGTTCAAACAGGACCCGCTCATGGGCAGCATGTTGATCAATGAGGAGCAGTCCCTCGGGACTCGTGGCGACAATGAAACTCTCTCGCAGCTGACCGAGCGGTTGAATCGGCAGGGGTGTTGAACTCGGGAGAGCAACCTCGAAACGAGGCGATCGCCCGCCAACAGGATGGATGGGGGACAGGATGTCAGCCGATGCTGAAGCTCCGACTGTTGGAGCGCTCTCTGATGTTTCGGGACCGCGAGGCGTTGTCGGTGAATGCGAAAGGGCGGGCGGGGTTTTTGCTCGCTCGGCAAATCCAAGTTGAAGCGACGGCTGCGCGGGGGACTTCACGGACTTCTCCACGGGGGATTGAAGATGCAGCGCTTCAGCGGTGAGATGGCGCATCTCAATACCCGGTTCTGGTTTGCCGGTTCGCCTCTCAAGAGGTCTTTGCATTGTCGGCCGGACCTCAAGAATGGGCTTGTTCTCGGTTAGCGCTTTTTCTACGGCTGCTCGAATCGCGGCCTCGACTAAAGTCGGACGGCGAAACCTGACTTCGGTCTTCGCCGGATGCACATTGACGTCCACATCCTCCGGTGCGACCTCAACAAAAAGGATGGCTGCCGGATGCATCCCCGAGGGGATCATCGTTCTGTACGCTTCCCCCAGAGATTTGCTGATGAGCCGATCCTTGACGTACCGTCCGTTGACAAAGAAGTATTGCGCTTCACGGGTGGTACGCACCGATGTGGGCCGAGAGGTAAATCCCTTCACTCGAACAGCGTCGGTGTTGTAGTCAATCTCAACGAGGGTCGAGAGAAAGTCGGCCCCGAAGACCTGATAGGCCCGATCCCTCACATTTCCAACGGGGGAGACGTCGAGAAGCTGGCGTCCTTCATGTCTGAGCGTGAAGGCCAGGTGCGGATAGGCAAGGGCGTAATGCGTGACCACGTTTGTGATATGGAACAGCTCGGTCATATCCGATCGCAAGAACTTCCGCCGGGCAGGGACATTGAAGAAAAGGTCTCGGACGTCAATCTCCGTCCCCTCCGACCAAGCGCACTCCCGAACCGATTTGATCTTCCCCCCTTCCAGGGCAATTTCCGTTCCTGCCACATCGGCTGCCGTCTTCGTCCGGAGCAGGATTTTTGACACCGACGCGATTGAGGGAAGCGCCTCGCCCCGGAAGCCGAGCGTGGCGATGTGATTGAGATCATCGGCTGACGCGAGCTTACTCGTCGAATGGCGCTCGAAGGCCAACAAGGCATCGTCGCGGGTCATCCCCTCGCCGTCGTCAGCCACACGGATTACCTTCTTTCCACTCGCTTCAACTTCCACCGTGATGCGACGCGCGCCGGCATCAATTGCGTTTTCAATGAGTTCCTTGACGACCGAGGCGGGCCGTTCCACCACCTCGCCCGCAGCAATCTTACTGGCGACGATGTCGGGGAGGATGCGAATCTTGCCCATTACTAGGCCTCTCGTACCGGAGCCAACGCGTCCCCTTGTAGAGTCAGTAACGATCCGCTGAATCCCGCCAGGGCGAGGAGCATCAGTCATCGCCCTCCGGAATCACCGAGATCCCCAGTTCCGCGAGTTGACGATCTGAAACTTCGCTTGGCGACTCCAGCATGAGGTCGTATGCGGATGCTGTCTTGGGAAAAGCGATGACCTCGCGGATCGTTTGCTCTCCGGCCAACAGCATCACCAGCCGATCAAACCCGAGGGCGATCCCACCATGCGGCGGGGCTCCGTATTCAAAGGCATCGAGGAGAAAGCCGAATTTCTGCCGGGCTTCTTCCTCGCTGAGGCCGATCGCTTTGAAAACCGCGCGTTGAATATCCTGACGATGAATTCGGATTGAACCGCTTCCCAGTTCCACTCCGTTGAGCACGAGATCATAGGCTCGTGCGCGGACTGCGCCGGGATCGGTCTCCAACTTGTCCAGGTCCTCTTCGCGGGGTGAGGTAAAGGGATGATGAACCGGGTCCCACCGCTGCTCTTCCTGATTCCATTGGAGAAGAGGGAAATCGGTCACCCAGAGGAAGCAGAACCGCGAGCCATCGAGCCATTTTTCCTGGCGGGCGATTTCCAGCCGGAGCGCACCCAGGGCCGCATTCGTTTGCTCCCGGGGTCCACCCACGATGAGGACGGCATCACCCGACATGACCCGACAGCACGCCACCAGTGCCTCAATCGGTGATCGCCCGATGGCCTTCAGAAGCGACGAGGTCAGTTCCCCATCAGCCAGCTTGATCCAGGCAAGGCCACTGAGCCCCTGTCGGCGAATGAACTCGGTGAACTCGTCCAAATGTTTCCGCGAATACTTGGCACCGCCCCTAACGGCAATCGCTTTAATGGCCCCGCCCTGATCGAGGATCTGCCGGAACGGGGCAAAATCGAGCGCGCGAAACTGCTCGCTCAGATCAATCATTTCCATGCCGAAGCGGATGTCAGGCTTATCCGTCCCGTACCGCTCCATCGCATCGGCATAGGTGATACGCGGAAAGGGCAAGGAGACCTCTCGCCCCACCAGCGCCGAAAGTTCCTGCATCATCGGCTCAATGATTCCGAAGAGGAGGTCCTCGGTCGGAAACGACATTTCAATGTCAATCTGCGTGAATTCCGGCTGGCGGTCGGCGCGAAGGTCCTCATCGCGAAAGCAGCGAACGATTTGAAAGTAGCGATCAAACCCGGCGACCATCAGTAACTGTTTGAACAGTTGGGGCGATTGCGGAAGGGCGTAAAATTTGCCGCGATGCAGCCGACTGGGAACAATGAAGTCGCGCGCTCCTTCAGGCGTTGACTTCACCAGCATGGGAGTTTCGATTTCCAGAAATCCCTGCCGGTCGAGATAGCGACGGACAACCAGTGCCGCCTTATGGCGCAGGATGAGATTTCGCTGAAGTCGCGTTCGGCGCAGATCGAGATAGCGATACCGCAGACGCAAATCTTCGGCCACCTGAACCCGACCGCCATCATCCAGTGGGATGGGCGGCGTTTTCGCCGGATTCAGCACGATGACCTCTTCGGCGAGGACCTCGATCTCCCCCGTTTCAATCGCTGAGTTCACCGTCTCAGGCGAGCGCATAACCACCATTCCCTTGATGGCCACAACGTATTCATTGCGAAGCTGCTTGGCCTGACGATGGGCGGTTTCGTTCCGCTGCTGGTCGAACACGATCTGGGTGATGCCGTAACGGTCTCGAAGATCGAGAAAGGTCAATGGACCAAGATCGCGCCGCCGATGCACCCAGCCCATGAGCACGACCCGCTGTCCGGCATGAGCCGGACGGAGTTCCCCACAGGTATGAGTGCGCACGAGCGTCTGATCAGAACGCGTCATCCTGAGACTCCTGTCCTCTCCTTGACCTCAGCCGACTTGATGGCTTGCACCCGTGCAAGAAGGTCTTGTTCCCTGACTCTCTCCTGCATTCCCGTCACCATGTCACGCAGCGTGAAGAAGCCTCCAGCGAGTTCATCCTCACCGATGAGAAGGGTGAATCGAGCCTTGACCCGGTTGGCCTGCGACATGAGCCTCTTGAGCTTCTTCTCCTCATAGTCGTAGACGACGATGATTCCGCTTCGACGCAGGCGACGGGCCAGCGCGAACATGACCGTGCGAGCTTCTTCGCCGAGCGCCGCGATGTAGAGATCCGGCCGCTGATCGTCGGCGGTATCTGTTTCCTCAGGTAGCGCCAGGAGCACTCGCTCGATCCCACAGGCGAAGCCAAACCCCTTCGCCGGTGGCCCTCCGAGCATTTCCGACAAGCCATCATACCGTCCGCCCCCGGCAATGGCATTTTGTGCTCCCAAATGTCCACTGGTGACCTCAAAGGCAGTTCGCGTGTAGTAATCGAGGCCCCGTACAAGCCGACGGGCAATATGGTACTCGATATGTCGCGCATCGAGATGGCGCCGCAGGGTGGTGAAATGCCGACTGCACTCTTCGCACAGATCATCGAGCATGGCCGGGAGGCCCTCGATCACCTCCTGATCGCTCTCGACCTTGCAATCGAGCACCCGGAGGGGATTTGTCTCATACCGCCGCTGGCAGTTCGCACACATCCGGGAAACAACAGTCGCCAGCGCGGCTTTTAGTTTCGCCACATAGACTGGCCGACACACGCGGCAGCCGACCGAATTCAAAGCGAGCTGCCTCTCTCTGATGCCGAGGGCCGCGAAGTATTCGTCCAGCATTTCGATCACATCGGCGTCAATGGCGGGATCGTCGCTCGACCCGATGACTTCTGCACCCAGTTGATGGAACTGACGGAATCGTCCCTTCTGCGGCCGCTCGTAACGGAAATGTGGGCCGATGTAGAACAGTTTGACGGGATTGGCCTGGAGCCACATTCGGTGTTCGATATACGCACGGACGACGGAGGCCGTTGATTCGGGTCGAAGGCTGATACTGTCGCCGCTTCGGTCAGTGAAGGTGTACATCTCTTTGGCCACAATATCCGTCTCCTCACCAACGCTGCGAGCAAACAATTCCGTGCGCTCGAAGATCGGTGTGCGGATCTCCTGAAATCCGTACCGACGAAAAATCTCACGAGCAGTTTCCTCGACCCGCCGCCAGCGGGGAATCTCTTCCGGCAGAATGTCGAACGTTCCTCGAACGGTTTGAATCACAACCCCTGTCCCCGATAGAAATCCTTCAGCTCCACGTAATTGCGCCACCCCTCTTCAATTCGACGAATCTCATCGGGGGTGACTTCACGCAGAATGCGGGCGGGAACCCCTACGACAACCGAGCGCGGAGGGATGACCTGCCCCTCCCGAACAACCGCTCCCGCGGCCACCAGGCAATAGTCGCCAATGACCGCGTCGCTCAGAATTATCGCTCCCATCCCGATCAGGCAGTGATCGCCAATCGTGCAGCCATGAATGATGGCTCGATGTCCGATCGTTACGTAATCTCCGATGCGGGCAGGCGATGTCTCTCGATCCACGTGAACGACCGAGCCGTCCTGAATATTTGTGTACCGTCCCACGCGAATATAGTTGACATCGCCACGAACGACAGCCTGAAACCACACCGAAGAGTGTTCGCCGATCTCCACATCGCCAATGACGGAGGCGTTCTTCGCAATAAAGACGCTATCGGCGATGACCGGGAATTTTCCGTCAAATTCCTGAATCATCCCACACAATACCTCTAGCGCGCTCGCGTCCTCAGGCGCAAGAGGCTAAAGCTACCATACCATCTGAGAGGCTGGCAAGAAGTCGTCGCGATGCGATGTTACCAGATCATCGCCAAGCGGGACCTCTCACTCCCGACTTCTCGATGACGCCAGAAACCTGCGATCGAGACATTTGACCATTGGGGGGGAGGCACCTGAAATTGCCGCCCTGGTGCGCAGGCCGGCAGTCTCATTAGCTCATTCTAATGGCCATCTGCAGCAACTCTAATCTGATGCGGTGTAAACTTCTCGTCGTGAAGACCCATGATCTCAAGCCAAAAGAAGGAGGAGGAAATGAAATCGGGACCCACCGGCGTTGTCGTACTCCTCACCTTCTCGCTCTTGTGGCCGCCAATCTCCCGGTCACAAGATCGCCCGTCGCAGCGCACGACGGAGCAACGGGGTGACGTCATTGAGCTGACGGGAACGCTCATCAACGTTCCCGTCGTCGTCCGCGACAGCAACAACCGGTACATTGCCAACTTGAAGAAAGAGCACTTCCGCCTTTTTGAAGACGGCATCGAGCAGGAAATCGCCTTCTTCTCCAACACGGAAGAACCGTTCAATGTGGCCCTCCTTCTGGACACGAGCGGGAGCACCCGCGAGGAACTGCCGCGAATTCAGGATGCTGCCATCACTTTTGTCGAGCAGCTCCACGACTATGATCGGGTGATGGTGATTTCCTTTGACGATGACATTGACCTGCAATGCGAGCTGACATCGGACCGGCGGGAGATCGTTCGCGCTATTCGGCGAGTTCGGTCGGGCGGATCCACCCGTCTCTATGATGCGGTCGCTTACACAGTTGAGCAACATCTAAACCACCTCTCAGGACGAAAGGCCATCGTACTCTTCACCGACGGGGTGGACACGGCCAGTCAAAATGCCACTTTTGACGGTACGATCCGGGACCTGGAAGAATCAAATGTTCTCGTCTACTCGATACGCTACAACACCCTGGAGGCGGTCGCCCGACGAATGGGAGGCTCAGGCGGGGTCATCATCGGACGGATCCCGGTACCTCTTCCCTTCCCCCGTGCGCCACAACGGACGCGCTGGCCGATTCCCTGGCCTAATACTGGTCCCTTCCCCGTGCCGGGACGTTGGCCATCGCCCACGCCATCGCCCCGACGAGGGCCAGGGTCTCCGACCAACGGACGATTGGAGGAGATGTACCGACGGGGTGAAGCCTACCTCTCTGAGTTAGCCGACCGAACCGGCGGAGCTTTATATGCTGCCGACACCCTTTACGATCTGCCGGGTGTTTTTGAGCAGATCGCGGACGAACTGCGCCACCAGTATATGCTCGGATACTATCCCTCCAACACTGCACGCGATGGGAGCTACCGGCGCATTCGGGTTACGGTTCGCCATCCCGATGCCCACGTTCGGGCGCGACCCGGCTATCGGGCTCCGAGCAAACAATAAGATCCTTGATTACTGCGCTACGGGAGGTCAAACCGAAATGAAGCCCTAGACGCCAGTTCCTTCAAAAGCTATCATTTGCGCGGATCACGAGAGAATTTTGCGGGAGAATTCATGAGACAAATTCAACAGGCAAAGAGGTTATCGAAACACGCGTTCCTCAAGAGGATGACGAAGGGGTCCCTACCAACCGATCATGCCCTGCAGGAACTGACCGAACGCCTCCACTATTATGAGAAGAGGTACAATATGCGATCTGAGGTCTTCTATAAGCTCATCGTAGGAACCCCCGCAGAAGATCACCCTGACTTCCTCTCCTGGGCGATGTGCTACCGCAGTTATTTCCGACTTCTTAAGACAAAGTTTTCCCTCGAAGAGGTGCTGGCCGGTGCCTTCTGACGCATGGCAACGATGGCTGGTCTATGAGCGATGCTGGAAGATATACGACCTAATAACGAACACTTTTAGTCTACTTCCGAATTTCCACGTCCATTTCCCAGACCGAGTCGAAATGGCAGTCGTCATGTTTTTGCTGCATCTGGAGGTCCCCCTTCCCTTCGCCTACAACCTGCGAATCGAAGAGGAATACCATTTTCCCGGCAAGGAGTTAGAGATTCAGACCTATAGCTATGTGCTTCTCCATAAAAACGAAGCTGTTGTCATTCGCGCGGACCCCTCGCCCCACCATCCTCTTGATTACAGGAAGCGCAAACTCGTAGCTTTCCCTCATCACCTTCATGATGAAAAGGGACGAATTCGGTCCTTTACGGGTCGAATTGAGGACTTCCTGAAGGAAGTCGAGAAGGTTTTAGCTGAAAGAGCGCAGGGAAGAATGAGGCGTTAACTCCGCTAAAAAGGAAAGCCCTCCGAAATTCGGTCAGGTCATGGTGTGGGAACAGTACAATCCCTTTTGAACCGGCCCTCCTCATTTCAAGAGAAATCGTTCAACACTGCACGCGATGGGAGCTACCGCCGCATTCGGGTTACGGTTCGCCATCCCGATGCCCACGTTCGGGCGCGACCCGGCTATCGGGCTCCGGTGAAATGACGTAAAAGCTCAAGACATTCTCTCCCTGAATGACCTGGCGCGTGCGTTCGAGGACGCCGTATAGGGGCTCCAGAGACATCTTCCGATGGTGCATAACGATGAGAATGCCACCGGGAGCAAGAACCTCGCCCCCACCGAGGCAGCTCATGACAGGCTCATAGAGGTTTGAGGCGTAGGGCGGATCGAAAAAGACGATATCGAAGCGATCGCCACGTTCGATAAGCTGCTCGAGGGCAACGAGGGCGTCACCGCAATAGACGTCGTAGCCCTCAATAATGTTCAATGCGCGCAGATTTTCCCGCAAAACTGCCACGGCCGCGCGAGATCTCTCGACAAAAAGGACGAAGGTAGCTCCTCGGCTCAACGCCTCAATGCCAGCCGAACCCGTCCCCGCGCAGAGATCGAGAAACCGCGAGCCGGGAAGCCGATCCTGCAGGATATTGAAAAGGGATTCTTTCAGCCGGTCCGGCGTCGGTCGGACGTCGAGCCCCGGTGGACTCTTTAATCGCCTTCCCTTGTAGCGACCGGCAATGACCCGCATCGAGCACCTCGCAAATGCCCACCGAGCGCGGCATTCCCCCGGAGCTGAGCCATCAAGCCCGTAGGGCCGGAGAAATCGAAAACCCGAATGGTGAAACCTGTCTCCCTCGCATCACAATCAAAACGGCGAATAGGGATCAAATACGCGACGTCCGGCGGCAGTGTGGGCTCCGAAGCTTCCGATGCCATTGAGAACGAGCGCGAACGCCAGACGGTTTTCCCTCCTCACGCCGATGCGGAACGTCGTGTTCTGCACGACAATACTGCAGCAGTGAAAAGCGTACCCGATGCGCAGCGTCGAGGACACCAACCGATGCGACGAAACTCGTCCCTCAATCTTTCGATCGGTGAAATCGTAAAGAACATCCGCCGCCATGAAAAGTCCTTGAGTCAGCCGTCCGACGGTCACCGAGGATTGGGAGAGATTTCCAGCGAAGGTTCCCGCTTCCATTTCACCGTTTCCCAATCGGATCTGGCGACTCATGAACCAGGTTTGAAAAACGGAAAAGCTCGAACGACGCACTCCGCCTGCGACGCTGATATTCCGCACCTCGCGCTGCTGCACATCGTAGTCAAACCGGATATCAGCAAAGAGGGAAGAAAGCGGCTGTAAACGAGTGGTGACATTCACGGGAGACCATCGCCGAAGTCGCCCTCCAAAGGAGAATCCCGACAGGCTCATCAGAGGAAGAAATTGATTGCGACGCCCCGGCGTTAAAGCCCCTCCGAAGGTCGGATCGAAAAAGTACTTTTGACGGACCGTTATCGAAAACAGCTCGTGAGGGACCATTTGGCCGTCCGTCGTTTTCCGACGACCTAAAAAACGATGGGCGAGCGAATACTCGATTTCGTTTGTATCGGTGATGATATCCCGCTCGTCAACGCGGAGGATACGGGTAATGTTCAAGCCGATGCCTGCGGTCCGGCGATAGGTGATTGTCGGTTCGATCAGATGAGTGAACCAACGCGACCCATCTCGATGATGAAAATCCCGCTCAAGAGCCGGAGGCCGAATCTCCAAAGAGAAATCAAGTGACCGGCGTGTGAAACTCTCGCCGAGAACCCGCGTGCGATCCTGAGGGTCCGCCGTGTCGGAATAGAATGTCGCCCGCAGCGCCAGTTCCGGCGTAATTGTCATGCCCGCGACGTCGAGGATCGGCAGCGTGAGCCGAGGTTGCGCATCGAGTCGTTGAACGACCGACGGAGTCTTAAGCGCTGCCTCTTTGCGCGAGATGCCGTCGGCAGCAATGTCGAAAGAGAGATAAAGGGGGAGGCCCCTGACTACGTTCTGGGGACGGCTCAGGAGATTAAATGAGGGAAGAGTTCGCAACCGAACAGATCCGCCGGGAAGGGTGAACGTTCGAGCCATAATCAGCGAGTTGAAACTGTAATCGCCGAAATTGTTGGTGAGCGTGATCTGTGTCTTTTCTTCCGGTGAAATAGCCTGCTGGAAGCTATCGGAGAAGACCTGACGGAAGGCAAGGCTGCTCGTGATGTTGACGTCGGCTGTTCCGATGAAGCCGTGGGGTAGAAACTGGACTCCCTTGAGGTAAAAGGCGGTGCCTCCTTGATCCGGTCCCGGCTGCCCGAACAACCGATCCTGAACGATGAAAAATCCTGTCGTCAAAGAAGATTGCTCGCCCGGACGAGCCCGGAGGTCGGCGCCATAGCCAATTCCCCGTGCGCTGTATACCTCCAGTCGAGGCGTGATGTCAGCGCTCCGGCCGAGCGTCTGGTAGTAAGGAATCGAGAGGGAGATGCCTTTGACGCTGGATCGGCTGAAGCCGGGGATGAGGAATCCCGAACTGCGCACGCGCGGCGTCAGCGGCACCGAGGCATAGGGCAACACGAGCACGGGAATCTCCTTGACGCGGAACGCCGGCCACCGAAGCGAGACGCGGCGATTGACGGTGAATTTCATTCGAGCCGTCGTCAGACTCCAGATCGGTCGCACGCCCTGACAGGAGGTCAATCGCCCCTTCACCACTTCGTACGTATCGGAGGCGAGTCGGAGTATTTGCTCGGCCTCAAAATAGAGCGTGGTTCCATCGGGACTACGATCGGTGTGCCCGCGGGCGTTCCAGACTCCCCCCTCGCGCGTTTTAAGATTATAGAAGGCGCGCGTCCCCTCAACATGGATGCCCACTTCATCAAAGACGACGTGGCCGATGGCCTCCACCTCGTGAGTCTCTTCGTTATAGACCAGCCGATCTGTCAGCAGACGCATTGTCCCCGCTCGCACTTCGACGGCGCCTTCATAGATCGTCTTTGTCCCCTCGTGACGTGACCGATCCGCTTCGATGTCCACATTTTCATATGGGATAACAGGCCGCTTCTGGACCACTGCCCTGCTCGGGAGCATCGCCGCAGAGTTCTCCGCGGAAGCCTGAGCCAGAAGAGGAACCACAAGGAGGATGCCGATCATAGGAATGGATGATGCCAGCAACGATCCTCGCCTATCCGCCCGATCCTCATACCGCCAAAGGACAACACGGGCGCCGTGGCGACGGGACGGTCTTCTTCACGATGCGGACGCTGTCAGCAGATGACGGAGCACATACGGGAGAATGCCCCCATGGCGGTAGTACTCCAGCTCAACCGGAGTGTCCACGCGGGCAATAACCTCGAACCGCGTTACCGTCCCATCGGCGCGTTGCGCCTGGACGGTGACTCGTCCTCGTGGCGTAAGTCCCGCCCGGATGCCCTCGATGTCGAAGATTTCCGTCCCGTCCAAACCGAGCGTCTCGCGATTTTCGCCCGGGAGGAATTCGAGAGGCAGAATGCCCATTCCGACGAGATTGCTGCGATGGATGCGTTCAAAGCTTTCGGCCAGAACGGCCCGCACGCCAAGGAGCCTGGGTCCTTTGGCCGCCCAATCCCGCGACGACCCCGACCCGTACTCCTTCCCGGCGATCACAAGGAGCGGGACGCCGTCGGCCTGATAGCGCATGGCCGCCTCGTAGATGGTCATCTTCTCTCGGTCGGGAAAATGAAGCGTCCATCCTCCCTCCACTCCCGGCACAAGCAGATTGCGCAGCCGAATGTTAGCAAATGTCCCTCGCACCATCACCTCGTGATTTCCCCGACGAGCGCCGTAGGAATTGAAATCGCGGGGAGAGACGCCCTGCGCGATGAGATACTGACCCGCGGGACTGTCCGCGGGGATGGACCCCGCCGGCGATATGTGATCCGTCGTCACGGAATCGCCCAAAAGAACCAGCACGCGCGCCTGTCGAATATCATCAAGCGGCGGAACATCCAGGGTCATCCCGTCGAAAAAGGGAGCGCGTTTGATATACGTTGAAGCCTCATCCCAGGCGAAGAGGTCTCCGCCGGGAGCCTCCAAGCGCTGCCACCGCTCGTCGCCCGCAAAGACATCGGAATAAACTCGAAGGAACATCTCCCGGCGGATTGCCGAGGAAAGAGCTTGCTGAATTTCTTGCTCCGACGGCCAGATGTCCTTCAAAAAGATGGGATGCCCATGCGAATCGTAACCGACCGGTTCCCGCACGAGGTCAATATCTACGGTTCCCGCCAACGCGTAAGCCACAACCAGCGGCGGCGACGCCAGATAGTTCGCCCGGACGAAGGGATGAACTCGACCTTCAAAGTTGCGATTGCCGCTGAGCACAGCCGCAGCCACCAGACCGTGCTCCTTGATGGCTTGACCAATCGCGTCGGGCAAAGGACCACTATTGCCAATGCAGGTCGTGCATCCGTAACCGACGAGATGAAATCGCAACTTCTCCAGATAGTCGAGCAGGCCCGTCTCCCGGAGGTACTCGGTTACGACCTTCGATCCTGGCGCGAGACTCGTCTTCACCCACGGCTTGACTGTCAATCCCCGTTCGACCGCTTTTTTCGCCAGAAGCCCTGCCGCCAGCAGTACCGTCGGATTAGAGGTATTCGTGCAGCTTGTGATCGCCGAGATCACAACCGCTCCATGAGCCAGCTCGCAGGAGGAGCCGTTGAACCGAACGACAGCCCGACGAAGCAGCGGGCTGAGAGCCTCACCGTCTGCCTCTGAGCCTGAATACCCTTGCCCATCGCCTTCATCAATCCAACGGGTGAGGATGTCGGGATCAACGGTTTTCACCTCACGCTCCAGAAATCCGACAAGCGCGCGACGAAACTCTCGCTTGGCATGCCCGAGGGGAACCCGATCCTGAGGACGACGCGGTCCCGCCAAACTGGGTTCAATTGTTGCGAGATCAAGCTCGAGCACATCGCTGAAAACGGGATCGGGCGTCGTAGCTGTCCGGAAGAGACCTTGAGCCTTGGTATAGGCCTCGACGAGTTGCACGAGAGACTCATCCCGTCCGGTCAATCGCAAATACTCGAGCGTCTGATCGTCCACCGGGAAGAAGCCAATCGTGGCCCCATACTCCGGAGCCATATTCGCTACCGTCGCTCGGTCGGGAAGACTCAATGCATCGAGACCCGGTCCATAAAACTCGACGAACTTCCCGACGACGCCCTTTTTCCGCAGAAGCTGGGTGACGGTAAGAACAAGGTCCGTCGCCGTCGCTCCAACGGGCAACGAACCCGTCAGCTTTACGCCGACAACCTCCGGGATCAGTAGAGAAAGAGGTTGCCCCAGCATGGCCGCCTCCGCCTCGATTCCTCCGACTCCCCAGCCGAGCACGCCCAGACCGTTGATCATTGTCGTGTGCGAATCGGTCCCCACGAGGGTATCCGGGAACGCCACGGCGACCCCGTTGTGAACCTCGGTACAGACGACCCGCGCCAGATATTCCAGGTTGACCTGGTGAACGATCCCCGTCTCCGGAGGAACCACTTTGAAGTTTTCAAACGCTCCCTGCCCCCACTTGAGGAAAACATAGCGCTCGCGGTTCCGCTCATATTCGCGCTCGGCGTTGACGGCGAACGCCTCGGGAGAACCGAAAGCGTCAACCTGAACCGAATGATCAATGACCAGCTCGACCGGTTGAAGCGGATTGATGCGCTTCGGATCACCACCGAGTCGCTTGATGGTGTCGCGCATCGTGGCCAGATCAACAATGGCCGGGACGCCCGTGAAATCCTGCATCAGCACACGCGCCGGACGAAAGGCGATTTCCCTCTCCGGCCGCTTCGGGCCGACGGCGCGGCAGACGGCCGCAATATCGTCCGCCGTCACGGTGATCCCATCCTCGAACCGAAGCAAATTCTCCAGCAGAATCTTGAGCGAGAACGGCAGTCGCTCGACCTCTCCGAGGCCCGCTCGGCTGAGAGCGTCCAGCGAATAATACTCGAACAAAAGCCCGGCCCCGCGAAAGAGGGTTCGGGTGCGGAAGGTGTCAGCGGATCTGTGCGCCATGCCACTAACTCCTCAGAAACGAAATCGCGCCTTGGTGCGATGATCTCCCTGCCGCCGCTCGATCATCGCAGGCAACGAACTATCATACCAGCGGCAGAGTGATCTTTCAAACCTTAGCTCCTCTCAGGAAGGTGGACGTCGGTCGGGCAAAATGAGTTCCATCACTCGAAGGGAACGAGCGCTCTCCCTCTCATCAGGGAGCGCGGCGCGAATCTCCGATCAAAATGTCGCAATCGTTTCCTGTGTCACCCGGCTTTGCCGGCAATCGGGTGGGCGTCATGACTGTCCGAGGCGGACCGTCGCGTGCGCGACCTTCTGGGTCGGGGCATGCTCCTGCACCAGGTCCTCGCGGTGGAGAAGAGCGGTCATCTGCGCTCCGAAGAGCATGACGAGCGCCGAAATGTAAATCCAGGTGAGCGTCGCTACCACCGCCGCAATTGACCCGTAAAGCTGGTCGTAGGGGAATTTCACGAGGCTCCAGGTGAAAAGATATTTCGCCAGCTCCCAGGCTCCCCCGGCAAGGATCGCTCCCGGCAACGCTTCGACGACCTTCACCGGCGTGTTGGGCATGACCGTATAGACGACACAAAAGAGGGCAATCGTCAAGAACAATCCCACAACACCGATCACGAATTGCCAGAGATGACGATCTACGAAAATGAGAGCGCCGGAGTGGAGCGTCAGTCGGCTGGTCTCCGTCTCGAAAAAGCCGACCATCGTCGTCATCATGGCCGAGAGAGCCAGAAGACCCGCGACCACGATCATCATCGCCAGAGCGAGCACACGCCCGTGCCAGAACGAACGGCAACAGGTTCGCCAGATGCGATTGACGGCACGCTCGACAATGGTGAACGCCCACGACGCCACCCACACGATGATCAGAACGCAACTGATAACGCTCGCCCGGGAAAGTTGTACGATGGAGTCGCGATTCGACTCCAGAACCTGCCTGGAGGTCGGCAGGAGTCCGAGAACCGTTTCGATGGCTCGCGCGCTGATGATCCGAAACTGCGGGAATTGTTCGCTCACCAGATAAAGAAGCAGGAAAAAGGGGTAAAGCCCGAGCATCGCAAAGTACGAGATGGCTGCCGCCGATGTCGGTAAATCGTTGGCCAGGAACTGCCGAAATGTCTCCGCCAGAATCTTCCGCTTGGGTATTCCCTTCTTAATCACGGCAAACGAAACATGAGCCATCGCCCTGTCCCCCTGTCACTCTCGCTCATTCCCTCTCACAAAGACGGCGAGATTATAGCACAAGCCATGGAGTTCTGGCTGAGCAAATTTCGTTCTTTCAGTCGAGGCGTGCACTGATGGGTCAGAGTCTTCGCGCCACAATCGGATTGAAGTGAGCCGACCGGCTTGCCGGTGGAGATCATGAGTGCAGCCTCACAGGCTTCATGCCATCCGTCATGTGGTACAATGATCCACCGTATGAAAGACCTGGCGCGGGACATTTTCCGGGAAACTCTTGGCCGGATCGAACTGAAATCTGTACTGCGATCCCACATCCGCCGGCAGGGAACGCGGCTGGAGGTCTATGGGGACACCTTTGATCTGACCGACTACCGCCAGGTTTTTCTCATCGCGTTTGGCAAAGCCTCCGTCACAATGGCTGCCGTGCTGGCTGAGATCCTGGCCGAGGATCTGACGGATGCCGTCATTGTGACCAACGCGCTTCCCGCCGAGGTCCCCGCGGCCCTCTCCCGGCACCCCATCATCGTCGGTGGCCATCCCACTCCGAACGAGGGAAGTCTCGAGGCAGGTCGGCGCATCATCGAACTTCTCTCTCGTCGAGATGAGGAGACGCTCGTTTTCTTCCTCATTTCAGGAGGAGGTTCCGCGCTCATTGAGGTTCCGCTATTCGAAACTCTCACACTGGCCGATTTGCAACAGCTCAATCGCGCGCTCGTCACCTGCGGAGCGACGATTAGAGAGATCAACGCCGTGCGAAAACACCTGTCGGCCATCAAAGGGGGCCGGCTCGCCGAGCGGGCCCATCCGGCGCGGCAAATCTCGCTCTACGTTTCGGATGTGAACCCCGGCGACCTTTCGACCATAGCCTCGGGTCCCACGTTGCCCGACGAGACGACATGGGATGACGTTCTCGCCGTAGTCGCAAAATACGAGGTGATAAAAAAATTGCCCCCGCGGATCGCCGATATCCTCTCTCACGGCCGCCGTGATGAGACCCCGAAACCCGGCGATCCGATCTTCTCACGAAGCACCCATCATCTGGTGATGGACAATCGAACAGCGCTGGATGCTGCTGCCACCATGGCGAGGGAACGCGAATGCCTCGTGGAAGTGGATGACAGCCCGAACGAGGAGCATTATCGAATTGTTGCTGATCGGCTACTCGCCCGGCTGTTCCAGCTCGCTGAGAAGTTCCCCGAACAGACCGTGTGTCTTGTTTCCGGAGGTGAAGTGAGCTGCCCCGTCACGGGGTCTGGCGTTGGTGGAAGAAATCAGGAGTTCGTGCTCTACGCCGCGCTCAAAATCGCCGAACTCAAAGACCCGCTGGATGTTGCCGTTCTGAGCGCAGGAACCGACGGAATTGACGGCATCAGTCCGGCCGCGGGAGCCGTTGCGGATCGAACGACCGTTGCACGGGCCGAGGCCCTCGGTCTCGACCCAAAGAAATTTCTTGCCGATAACGACTCTTATTCGTTTTTCGCTGCCCTCGGAGACACCATCGTGACGGGGCCGACGGGCACCAATGTCCGCGATCTCCGTCTCCTGTTGGCCCGCCGATGAGAGCACAAGCCGAGGCAAAATCTCCCGACGAGCCGCCCCCATGAGCCCATGCATCTCAGCCTGTCGAGGATTAGGAGACCCCCTTGATTTCCCTTCCCTTGGGAAAATGATTCGCCAGCAGATGAACGGTTCCAACGGATTCCGTTGGCACTTTTCATCCGCCGGCAAACGCATTTCGTGACTCATGTCGTTGCCATTAGCTCTTGCAGGGCGCGGCGTGTAAAGACCGGAGCCATTTTTTTCCGATAGAGGTGGACGAAGTCCGTATTGTCAAGAGGCTTGATGATTTGATAGACGCGGTGCGCAGCTTCTTCGATTCGGTCGGCATCAATTCTGTCTCCGACGAGCACGGCTTCAGCCGGACGACAGCGAATCGGTGCGGACCCGACTCCTCCCACAACGATACGCGCCTGACGACATACCCCTCCGTCCTCCTGGATAGCGACTGCAACACCTAAAACTGGAAAGTCAAACGCCCCCCGCCGCCGCAATTTCAAATAGGTACTCTTCCAGCCGTCAGCAGGAGGAAGCAGGACCTCCACGATGATCTCATCGGGCCGCTTGGCGAGGAATTGCCTTCCGTCATCCCGATAGAGTTCGCCGGCCGAAATTACCCGCTCTCCTTGTGGACCAACGAGGCGAATCTGAGCATCCAGAGCAATCACGGCGGGCGCTCCATCGGTGGAAGACACCGCCCAGCACCGATCGCCTCCTGGCGCGACGGGACATACCGATCCATCTTTCTTCAGGCAAAACCCCAGAGCCTCGCGCCAGAACAACGTTTGGTCGTAGTAGGTGCAGCGCGTATCCAGGCAGAGATTGCCTCCGAGCGTCCCCATGTTGCGAATTTGGGGATGGGCAATAACCTGACCGGCGCGAACGAGCGCCGGGTAGGACGCCGCAAGGTTTTTGTTCTGAACGATCATCGCCAGCGTGGCCCCGGCACCGATGCTCATCCCTCGGGAGCCATCACCCTTTATCTCTGCAAGGTCTCTCACCTGGCGAAGGCCCACGAGAACTTTCGGTTCAAACTGCCTGCGCTTCATTTTGGGATATACATCCGTTCCACCGGCCACCGGCATGGCTTCGGGGCCATAATCGCTCAGGATTCTTACAGCCTCCTCAATTGTTCGAGCCGAGTAGTAGCGGAATCGTGGCAATCTGAGCATAGACGCGATTCTCCTCAAAAGAGATCCTCACCCATCTTCACTGTACGCCGATCGGCACGAGCAATCAGCACCAACGAAGTGATTCGTCGGAGGATTTCCGGTCCGCCGGCTTCTGATCCAATTACTCCGCATTTCTCGCAACAGGAAGGAACGCGGAGGGAGCAGTCTTCGGTCGGCCCACCTCGCATGCTAGTGCCTGGCGATCCACTCGGCGGGTGGTGTGACACGAATCGGCTCGGGCCACGGAACGTCGGGAATGGAGGTGGGACCGATCCTTCCCGTACCCCCTCGCCGTTTGTCCTCCAGAGCACGAAGGACTTTGTCCGGTGTGATGGGAATTTCATCAATCCGCACGCCGACAGCATCATACACTGCATTGGCCACCGCCGGCGGGACGGGGAGCAGTGGTCCCTGCCCGGCTTCCTTTGCACCAAAGGGGCCGTTCGGATCGTCGGTTTCGACCAGAATGCACTCAACCTCCGGCATTTCAAGTATCGTGGGAGTTTTATAGTCGAGCATCGAAGGGATTTTGTGCAGGCCGGATCGTGAACGAAAGACCTGCTCCTCCATCAATGCCTCACCCAGACCCATATAAACGCTTCCCTCGATCTGCCCCTCAACAAGAAGGGGATTGATCGCGCGTCCGATGTCGTGAGCGACCCAGACCTTGTGAACCGTGATGAGTCCCGTTTCGGGATCCACGTCGAGTTCGACGACACAGGCCGAATAACTGTAGGATGGCGATGGCCCCACGCCCGCCCCTTTGTACTTGCCTTCTGTTGCCGGAGGTTTGTAACTGCCGACGGCACCCAGCGTGCCAAACCGCGCTTCGGCGCGTTGCGCTACCTCGGCAAAGGTGAGGAAGCGATCCGGGGCCAGAGCATCGAAGATTCTCCGATCCCTGGCGGCAAGTTGATCCTCCGGCACATCGAGTTGCTCCGCTGCCACGCGAAAAAGAAGCCGACGGAGCTTCTCTGCGGCTTCGATCGCGGCATTGCCCGTCATCACTGTGACGCGGCTGGAGTAGCTCCCCAGATCCACCGGTGTCAAATCCGTATCCGCCGTGATCACGCGAATATCCTCGGGGCGAATTCCCAGTACTTCAGCGACAATGGCGGCGAGGATGGAATCCGATCCCTGGCCGATGTCGGTGCTGCCGCAGAAGACCGTCACGCCGCCCCCGCGATCAATTTTGATCTGCACCCCCGAATGCGGCAGATCGTTCCAGTAAATCGGCAAGCCTGCTCCGCTCAAATAAGAGCTACAGGCGAAACCGACGCCGCGCCCGAAGGGCAGGCGGCGGAATTTCCGGAGAAATCCCGACGCTTCCACCACGCGATCAATACACTCGCGCAATCCGCAACTGGAAATCCTCAACCAGTTGACCGTACGCGAAGGAGCGTGGACGACCTGAGGCCGTCGGAGTTGAACGGGATCGAGCCCTAAAGCCTCGGCGATTTTATCCAGGTGAACTTCCAGCGCGTAGCGCGGCTGAGGCGTTCCATGGCCTCGTTTGGGACCACATGGCGGTTTATTGGTGAAAACCCGCACCCCCTCAAACTTGTACCGGGGAATCCGATAGGTGACCGTTTGCAAGGCTCCGGTGTAATACGTGCTCGCCACACCGTAACTGCCATAGGCACCGCCATCGAGAAAGGTGCGAAAATGCATGGCCGTGATCGTTCCATCTCGCTTGACCCCCGTCCGAACCCACATGAGAACGGGATGCCGTCCGCGATGAACGTAGAAAACTTCCTCCCGCGTGAGCGTGATCTTGACCGGTCGCCCCGCCAGCATCGAGAGTTTGGCCGCCACAATTTCGTGGGAAAAAGGATCGCTCTTGCCGCCAAATCCTCCACCCACGGGAGTAGCAATGACGCGAATGTGACTCGGCGGAAGCTCCAGCACTTTCGCCAGTGCGCGATGAACATAATGCGGTGTTTGCGTCGAACTCCAGAGCGTCAACTTTCCATCGGGACCGAAGTCAGCCACTGCCGCATGCTGCTCCATCGGGAGATGGGTGCTGCCCTGATAGAAGAATATGTCCTCGCGGATATAGTCGGCTTCGGCGAAGCCTGCCTCCACATCGCCGAACTCCAGTGAGACCATCTTGTGAATGTTCGGACCGTCTCCATAGCTGTGAATGCGGACAGTCCTTTCTTCGAGGGCCTGCTCGATCCCCGTGATCGCTGGGAGCAGTTCATATTCCACCTCGATCTGACGGAGCGCTTCTTCGGCGATCCATTCGTCGGCGGCCGCCACCGCCGCCACCGGATCCCCAATGAATCGAACTTTCTCGCGGCAGAGCGCCTCTTCGTCCTGACTCACGGGCAAGATGCCATACTTTATCGGGAGATCCTCGCCCGTAATGACAGCATAGACGCCGGGCATCCGTCGCGCGCGGTTCACATCTATTCGCTTGATGAGGGCATGGGGATGCGGACTTCGCAAAATTTTCCCCACCGCCAGTCGCGGCAGATTGAGATCGTCCGCATAGATTGTTCGACCGACGCATTTATCCCAGGCATCCACCTTGGGCAACGGTTGACCAATCACGCTCAGTTCGTTATCCATGTTCACCTCCGACATTCACCGCAGATGGACGCGAACAGCCTCGCTAGAGGTGGAGACATCTTTAGTGATCGCCTGACTGGCTCATCCGAGCCGCCGCTCGCTCGACGGCATCGAGGATTTTGACATACCCCGTGCAGCGGCAGAGATTCCCCGCGAGGGCCTCCTTGATCTGTTGACGGGAAGGGCGGGGATTCTCTCCGAGCAAAGCCGCTGCCGTGACAAGGATTCCCGGTGTGCAATAACCACACTGTGCAGCTCCCAGTTCGGCGAAAGCCACCTGCAGAGGATGGAGCTGACCGTTCCGGGCCAGTCCCTCCACGGTGATGATCTCTTTGCCCGCCACCTCGATGGGCAGAATCAAACATGACAAAACTGGCAAACCATCCACGAGCACGGTGCACGTCCCACATTCACCGAGTTCGCATCCATGTTTTGTTCCCGTCAGACTCAAATCCTCACGAAGCACTTCCAGAAGTGTCTTGTAGACGGGAACCGCAACCTGATAGGTCTCGCCGTTCACGCGCAATTCGATCAGCTCTCTATCCATCATTCCCCCTCCAAATGATCCTTCTCACAGAGCGCCACGCGCTCTCGGTGCGCTACTATGGAACCAACCGCCTGCGCGTAGTCTTGCTTGGAGCCGATGTCACCGTCTGCCCTTCAGCATTGCCGAAACGAGCGGGCACCTCCCCCGAGGGGACCGGAAGCGATGGGGCGGGTCGGCGAGCGAGCCCGCGCAGGAAATAATCAGCAAATGCCTCACCAATGGCTTCCGCCGACAGCGGTCCGGCCGGGGAAAACCACTTCACCGTCCAGTTAATAGCTCCGAGAATGGCCAGCGCAATCAACTTCGGGTCGCACGGGACGAAGACGCGCCGGGCAATCCCTTCGGCGATGATGGCACGGATACCCCGCTCGTAGCGGTCGCGCTTAGCAATCACCTTCTTCAACAGAGGCGGTGAGAGCATCTGAAAATCGGCGTGCATGGCGGAGGCCTTGAGGACATCGAGGATAACGGCGACCTGACCGACAATCACCCGACGAAGTTTCTCGTCCGGAGGCGCGCCGCTCCGCTGCACCTCGGCCAACTGTTTGAGCAGCAGCGTGAGCGAATAGTCCTGACAGAAGTAGAGGATTTCCTCTTTGTTCTTGAAATAGTAGTAGAGGCTCCCCTTGGTCATGAGCAGGCGCTCGCTGATGTCATCCATCGTGGTGGCCACGAAGCCGTTCCGACGAAAGGCCTCGGCGGCACTCTGGAGAATCTCCAGCCTCTTCTGCTCGATCTTCAACTCGCGTCGGCTCTTCTTTTGTTTTGACTGATTCGTCATTTTTTGACTACTTGTTCAAAAATATGCCTCCAGCTTATCCTGCGTCCCGGCGCTCGTCAAGCCGTCCGCGTACTTCTGCCCAGAGGTGGCGATCCGTTTCCGGGAACTCCCCCTCTTTCACTGCCCCTTCGGACGAACGCTCGGATCCCGCCGGTCGGGAGGACTTTCACCGGCACCATCGCTTGGCTCCAGGACTTATGCTGTTTTTAGTGATCAGTAAGGTAGCCAAAATTTCCACCTGCCACCCACTTCACCGACTCCGCTTCTGGAGGAGGCGACATCCTTACCTCGCCTTGATTTCCCTCGCCCGGGGAGTAAACTTCATGACCTATGAAGAGCAAGGGTGGCGCTGGTCTCATTCTCATCGTTCTCCTGGTTTCGAGCTTTTCGGGGTGTCAGGAGCATCCTCGCGTCTATCCCCTCAAGGGTCGCGTTGTCGCTGTAGCCGCCAACCGCCAGTCAATTACCATCGCCCATGAGGCTATTCCCGGCTACATGGAAGCGATGACCATGCCCTTTCCCGTGAAGGAGCCAGCTCTCCTTGATGGAATCACTCCCGGCGATGAGGTCGAAGGGGAGATCACGGTCACGTCGAGCGAGGGGTGGATCTCCAGGCTTCGCGTCACCAAAAAGGGCGAGGGGCG
Organism: Blastocatellia bacterium; assembly: GCA_035573895.1. Lineage (NCBI taxonomy): Bacteria > Pseudomonadati > Acidobacteriota > Blastocatellia > Blastocatellia bacterium. The sequence goes on from DATLZR010000009.1 coordinate 42,144, forward strand.
TCCGCTACCGGATCGTTCCCGTCCGCTGCCCATAGAGTATCTGGTTCAGCCGGGCAATGATGTTCCCGACGTTCGTCTCATTGATCAAAATGGTCGAGAGTTCCGTCTCTCCGATCTCAGCGGGAAAATCGTCGCGCTGACGTTTATCTTCACCCGGTGCCCGTTCCCGAACTTTTGTCCTCTCATGAGTCAACGATTCGTCGAAGCCCAGAAACTTCTCGACCAGCGGTCTCCTTCCCTGAGCAAGCGCACGCAATTTTTGACCGTCAGCTTCGATCCCGACTACGACACGCCCGATGTCCTCCGGGCCTATGGCGAGCGATGGAAAGCTGATTTCTCCCGCTGGACATTTGCCACGAGTTCCATCCGCGAAATCGCTGAGTTCGGTGCAAGCCTCGGACTGTCCTTTTGGACCGAAGGAGGACTGATCAATCACAACTTGGCGACGGCGATCATCCGACCGAATGGAAAACTCCAGAACGTCCTCCGGGGCAATGAGTGGAAGGCCGAAGAGCTTGTGAACGAAATTATCGCCGCCGATCAGTGAATCAAAGGCGATTCCGTATCCTGTTCCGCCCATGTCCCGGAATCAGGGAACAGCCGGGTAGAGGTGGTACAGCATCATATAAACCACGATTCCGGTAATTGACACGTAGAGCCATAGCGGCCAGGTCCATCGAGCGATGCGCCGATGACGATCATAGTGCTGCCGCAAGGCGCGCGTGAGAGTAATCAGCACGAGAGGAACAATCACGGCGGCTAATACCGTGTGACTGATGAGGATGCCAAAGTAGATCGGGCGCACCCACCCCTGCCCGGTGAAGCGCGTCGCCCCGTGATGAAAGTGATAGGTCAGATATGAGATGAGGAAAAGAACCGACGTCGAGAATGCGGCCACCATGCAGATTCGATGACCCTTCACTTGCTTCCGTCGGATGAAAGAGAACCCCCAAAGGAGAAAGAGCGTGCTCAGACCATTGAGGATCGCGTTCACCGTTGGCAGGTCGGTCAATGAAATCATACGAGCGAAGATTATAACGAGAAACGCTGATTCCGTATACGATCCCCCTGTTTTCAGACCCTGCCCCAATTACCGGGAAGGGCCGTGAAAGACCGGAAGGCCGAACGAAGCCACAGTCAAAAGACCCTCGCCGGCCGACAAGACGAGCGACTGGTCCAAGCGGGACTCTTTTTGACAGCCGGTCGGGAGAGATGGTGACACCACCGGATTATTGCAGCAACCTGGGGTCCCTCCGCCCGGAAAGAAGTAGCGATCGCCCGCAGAGGAAAAGTGCCTACGGATCCTGGATTTCGCGTTCCCGCTCAACGAGGGATGGATTCCTGCGATGGGGACGCTCACCACCCGATCGCTCATTCAGGAGGTGAAGGGTCAGCCGTCGGATGTTGCTCCAGCGATTCTGCCGGATGCCAGTCGAGAACGCCCCGAGCAAACTCTGGCGACTTATCAAGAAATGACAGACGCTCTTGATTGCGGCAGGGGAATGACAGCTCACCCGCTTCGCCGTCCGACGAGGAGAAGGCCTAGAAGGAACATCGTCGCGCTGAAGAGCACGCTCACAGTCAGAGCTGTTGTGACGCGCGGCTCGTCACTACTGAACGTTGAGGGATTCGCCGACAAAACGTGGTGAAGGAGGGCCAGACCATAGCTGAGCGGATTCGCCTTCATCACCCAGGCGACCCACGGAGCCGCGCCTGCCCGAGGGAATAATGCCCCCGACAACAGCCACATCGGGATCAGGAAGACATTCATGACGGCGTGGAATCCCTGTATCGAATTCATTCGCCAGGCGAAGAAAAATCCCAGGGAAGTCAGCCCAAAGGCGACCAGTAGCAGTACTGCCAGAAGGAGAACGACGCGTCCGCCGTCAAGAGAGAACCCGACCAGGGGAGCCAGGGGAAGAAGAAGCGCTGCCTGGAATGCGGCAATCGTGGTGCCGCCGAGAACTTTTCCCAGCACAATGGAGACCCGTGGCACCGGCGAGATCAGGACCGATTGAAGGAACCCCTCATTTCTGTCCTCGATCACCGACATCATGCAAAAGACTGACGTGAAGAGGAGGATCATCGCCAGCGTGCCGGGGAAGAAGTATTGCAGATAGCTGATGCGGTGGTCGCTTTCGGGGCGAAAGGATGTTCCGAAGCCGGACCCAATCACGAGCCAGAAGACGAGCGGTGAGGCGATGACACCCAGGACGCGAGATCGCTGGCGATAGAAACGAACCAGCTCGCGCCGCCAGAGCGAAGCACTGGATATCCATACAAGCAATAGTGGAGATGGCCGGGAACCTGACACGGCGCTGGAACTGCTCCCTCGAATATCGGAAGAAACGCCGCCATCAACACGCTCACTTGACGGCGACCTTTTCCTTCTGGGCAGCTTCCGGCTCTCCCTCGGGTGCGAGCTTTTCAGCCTCCTTTACCGGAACGGAGGCCCGTCGGAGTGCCCACTTCCGAAGGAGCCACGCCACGGGTTGAATGGAAAAGACGAGAGTGATGAACAAACACGTAAGGACCAGAAAAAGATCGTCAATCCCGCCTTTGAACTTGTTGCTCAATACCGTCCATACTGCCAAGCCCAACGAGATGAGGGCAACTGCTGCGGATATCCCATTGAGTATCATGAACTCTCTCATAGCCTCCCACATCCCGATTTTTCTCCCGTCCTGCGGCGAATCCCCTGATCAATCATCTTGGCTCGGTCATCCACGAAGTGTGGCATTATAAGAAAGCTGCCCGAGCCGTTTCAAGCGTCAAGCGACGACCTCTCTCCCCTTCGTCATCGCTGGCATCTGGGGCAGTAGTAGGTCGAACGACCACCCTGACGCAGACGGCGAATCCGAGCACCACACCTCATACATGGCTCTCCTTCACGCCCGTATACCAGGAAACATTCCTCGATGATCTCGCGAGAAGCCCGGGGTGGAGCATCGAGAAAGGTGAAGTGAAGGGCCGTCTCGGTACGCGCACTGATGGCCCGCTGGAGTGTTTCCCGGATGGCCTGATAGAGAGCCTTTACTCGATGAAGCGACCGGGCGACCTCATAAGCCTTTCGTGTGGGCCGAATTCCTGCACGGTGGAGAGCTTCCGCGGCATAGATGTTGCCCAGACCGACGACCACCCGTTGATCGAGCAATATCTCTTTAATCGTCCGACGGCTCATCCCGAGTGCGTCACGAAAAGCTGAGAGGGTGAAGTCCGCGCCGAGAGGTTCCGGACCAAGCTTGTTCAGCTCCTTTAACCTGCTGAGCCCTTCGGTTCGGACAAGATATATCACCCCGAGATTTCGCCGATCCTCATAGAGAAGTCGGCTTCCATCGGTGAAGGTGAAAATAGCCCGCGTATATCGAGGCAGCGGGCTGTGGAGTTGACCGTAGGCAAATCCTCCCGTCATGCGCAGATGAACAAGCAAGGTCCACCCTCGACTGAGATGGATGAGGATGAACTTTCCGCGACGCTCTGTTTGCTCGATGATGCATCCCCGCAATCGGCCCGCAACGGCCCGCGGGCTCAGATTCTTCATCAGGTCATGGCGAAGCAGTGTCACATCGGCAATCTTTTTCCCCACGACCGTTCGATTCAAGAGCCCAACGACGTGATCAACCTCAGGAAGCTCGGGCATACTCACTCCTCATGAGAACGAGCGCAGGTCAAGGACTCTCCCCGCGAGCGAACCGATCCTTCGCTACTGTCCTTATTGCCGGGTTTCCCGTCCTCCCACGACCGGTCATTCTACGCGCGATGTATCCCGGCGACAAGGTCCCTTGATCCCCACTCTCCGAGCGCACCATCGGGAGCGCATGTGACGAAGCGGCTGAATGACCTAAGGCAATCACCCCCAGACGGAGCTTTGACAGTCCCCGTGCCCTTCGCCTACTCTGTTGATTCAATGTCTGCGCCAATGAGTACGCCATTGGTTCAAATCGTTATTCCGACATACAACGAGCGAGAGAATCTGCCTCCTTTAATCGCGGCCATCAGGCACGTCCTCCCTAACGGAGGGATTCTCATCGTTGATGATGGATCGCCTGATGGAACTGGTGAACTGGCCGATCAGCTCGCACGAGGCGATCCTCTTTTGCATGTTCTCCATCGAACCGGCCCGCGAGGTTTCGGCCGTTCGTTAGTGGATGGGATGCTCTGGGCCCTGGAGCGGAATCCCGACTTCGTGATTCAGATGGATGCCGATGGATCGCATAACCCGGAGTATCTGCCGGCACTGCTCGAAGCTGCTCGCGATTACGATGTCGTCATTGGCTCGCGCTACGTGCGACACCATGTCAGCGTGGTGAACTGGCCGTTGTCGCGGCTATTATTGAGCGTTTTCGCCAATGCCTACGTGCGAACCATCACGCATCTGCCGGTGACCGATGCAACCGGCGGTTACCGGTGCTGGCGCGCATCTGCTTTGAGACGAATTTGTCTTCACACGATTCGCTCCGATGGATATTCGTTTCAGGTGGAAACGCTCTACCGCGCTTACGCCCTCGGCTTTCGCATCGCAGAAGTCCCCATTATTTTCATCGAGCGTCGGGCCGGGGCTTCGAAGATGAGCAAGCGGGTCATTGTTGAATCGGCGTTTATGCCCTGGCGCTTGATTGTCGCCCGGTTGGTAGGTCGGTTGCTCCCGAAAGACTCTCGCTGAACCCATGGAAAGCCCCAGACGGTCGCCTCAATGCGGCACGCCTCCGAACAGGAGCTGCCGGAGGGCTTTTGCCTCCTCGATGAAATAACGTCGCAGCATGACAATATGGGCCAACCCTCCGACCGCCAGGGTGAGCAAGAGGATCATCGCTTCGGGGGCACCTTGTTGTCGTGCGAGCAAACGAACCGCTGCGCTGGCCAAAGCCACGACTGCCGCCGCCTGAAGGGCGGGTCTAATGGCCTCGGCGTATGCAGCCCACCGCCACCGAAAGAGCCTGAGGACCAGGCCCACAAGAATGAGCTGGGCTCCACCGAAGACAATTCCCGTCGCCGCCGCTACCCCAGCAATCCCCCAGTGCGTCCCGAGGATAACAACCGCAGTAAAAACAGGGGCCATCGCCAGCGAAAACTTGAATCCGAGATCCGGTCGCCCAACGGCGTTGAGCAGTTCCATCGCCCCCAGGGCCAGCGACCGCCCTACGGCATAGAGCAACAGGAAACGAAATGGAGTGATGGCATCGGCCCATTTCTCGCTGTAGAGAAAGCCGATGAACTCCTCCGCCGCAACCATCTGAAGAAGTGTCAGCGGCACCATCACTGCGGTCCCCCGGCGAAGGAAGCGAAGATAGGTGGTCTGAAGTTCCTCTCGATGGTTCTGGAGGCGAGCGAAAATAGGGAAGACAACCTGTGAGAAGACGCCCGTCATCAGGACCACGATCATCATACTCTGGGCGTAGGCGAAACTGTAGAAACCCAGAAGCGTCGCTCCCAGGAGCTTGCCAATGAGGATGTAGTCGGCATTGTTGTTGACGAAGGTGATCAGTTCACTGCCGAGGACATTCCGTCCATAGCGAAAAATCTCCCGCCAGTATTTCCGGTGAAGCTGAAATGACGGACGAAAGTCACACACTGCCCATGTCACGGCGACACCCAGAGGAAATGCGACGAGACCTGGAAGGGCGAGACTCCATACACCCCAACCGAGCGCTGCGAGAAGGATTGTGAGCCCGGTCCCCACGAGCGTCATCACGATCTGGGGGATGATCAATCGCCGATACTGCATTCGCTTCTGCAACACTGTCTGATGAATCCCTCCGAGCGGCGCAATCAAAAAAAAGGTGATCCCCAGCACGATCATCACCGGAGCCACGATCGGCGTGCCATAAAACGTTGCCACCAGCGGGGCCACAGCGACCTGGATCAGAAAGAGTCCGAGACTCGCCGTCATCCCCAACCAGAATCCAGCCGTGAGATATTCTTGTCTTTCCTCGGGCTGATAGATGAGGAAATGGCCGACGCCGATGTTCCCCACGGCCATGACGAGGTTGGAAAACGTTGTGGCCAGGTTCATCAGACCGAAGTCTAACGGGGTGAGAAGCCGTGCTATGACGATCCCGGAGAAAAAATTAATCGTCCGTGTGACCAGTTGATGAAACAGCAGCCAGACTGTCCCGGAATAAAATCCTCGCTCCAATAGGGAGGCCGACCCCGGGGCTACATCATCGCGTCTCATGGTGCTCGGCATGAGAGTTCGCGAAACATAATGAGTCACGGGACAGGGCATCACGGGGTGGTCTCGACCCGTGGTCAACGGGTCGGCCCCGTGAACGAGCCCTCATTTCTTCTCCTTCTCCCGTTGAATTGCGTCGAAAGATTCTACCCGTTCGGTCACGAGGCGAAGAGGCCGATGGACGCGATAGACGGGAAAGACCACCGGTTGCTCTCGTTGCTGCTGCGCCATCAGGTAGTCATCAAAGAAGTTCCAATCCACCAACCCATCATCGCTCTCCGGTTCGAGGAGGTAAAAGGCCAGATTGGCTTTGGGCTGCGCCAGGGAGATGTAATAGGAACCTGCGGGGATATCCACGGCGCGCGTCTGGAATTTCCCAGCCAGCGTCGTTTCTCGGTGATTCTGGAAGGGTTGGGCGGCATGGGTGACGCTCTCGACGGCATAGACTTCGACCTCAGCCCGAAGTGGTTTCTTGACCTCCTCAACGAGCACTCCGTGGGCGCGAAGTTTCTTGACGACATCGGGCAAATTGGGCAAGAGCAGATACCCGCGCGGGATGGTGATAGTTCGCGTGGCTTCGAAAAGACCGAAGTTTTGGGTCACGTAGGTGACCAACCGATCCGTTCGGCGAGGCCGTCTCTGCCCCGTTGCTGGATCCGTTTCCTGAACGATCTCGTAGCCGAGGATGGGGACGGGCTTGTCGAACGGCCTCATCTTAAACCGGACGCCGAGCTGATCGGATGCAGTCGGCGACTTCCCTCGATTGACTGTCTCCCGATCGGCTCGCGCGATGATCTCCATCATCTCCTGACTGTGCGTTGCTGCATATTCCAGGATCACCTGGAGGAACTTTTCCGTCACATCCACGCGAGTGCGAAAATCAGCGTAGGCATAGGATTCGGCCAGGATCGTCATCCGATTGCGGAGGCCGAGGTAGTTGTTGCCGAACCGGGGACGATGATCGAAGGTCTGCCATCCTTTGCTCGGATCGTTGGGGTCAATGAAATTTCCGTAGAAATAGGTCTTGTAACCGAAGCGGGAGTCGAGCACCTTCGTGATCTCCGGCAGCATTCGCTCGCGGACATACTCGATGGGTTCTCGGTGCCCATTGGGGTTGAGTGGCGGGGCGTAGGTCAGCGCATAGCCGTGATACGATCCGTTGGTTGTATGACAATCAATCGTGAGATGGGGATCCCAGCGATTGAAGATGTTCTGAACGAGCGCGTTCGCTTCCGGCGTTTCGAGCTTCATAAAGTCGCGATTGAGATCCAACCCCTGCGCATTCTCCCGAGTCCCCACGCCCCCGCTCGGTCCATTTTGATGCCGCCGATTATTGGGGCCGATGCGGTCATTTCCATCGGCGTTGTAGATGGGAGCAAGCAACACGACCAGACGGGCGAGCAACGGTCGCAAGCGGCCAACAGTTAAATCTCTTAGAAGATGGAGGGTTGCTTCCTTCCCGTCTACCTCGCCGGCGTGAATGTTGGCCATGATGAAGACAACCATTTTCCCCGACGCGCGGGCCTGCTCGGGCGATGTCACTGGCGGCTCGGACACGATCACCAGAGGGAGATCCCGCCCTTCAAAACTCTTGCCGAACGACGTCAGGCGAACGAGATCACTCTGGCGGCTCATCTCCTTGAGGAACTCGATGACATCCTGATACCGCGATGTCTCGGTGAACCCGCTTATTTCCGCCCGCGAGCGAGGAAGATTCGCGGGTTCCTGCTTTACACTCGCCTGGCCCGATGAAAGAAGACATCCCACGACGATCATCACCACACCTTTGATTCTGAACATCCGTTGTCCCTCCTCCCTAAAGTGACTGATGCCGGGTGAAGCGCTCTCCCCCGGCGAAGACGGCTTCCGTCATTGCTGCCGGCTGGAGGATACCACCCAGGTATAATGAATGCGCTGAAGCGCCGTCCAGTTGGCGCCGACGGCGATGACCCAGAGCGCCTGTTCCACACGATTGAAGAGAATGCCCAGCATAAGGAAGACGATGCGCTCGGGTCGTTCCATGAAGCCCACGCGACAATGACCGATGACGCTCTCGGCTCGCGCCCGCGCGTAGCTGGTCATGACCGTGCCGACGAGCGCGAGACAACAAATTAACAGATAATCGAGCCGGTTCATCCGAGCGAAATAGAGGATGAGACCGATGAGCATCGCCATATCGGCATACCGATCCAGAGCTGAATCCAAAAATGCCCCAAACCGGCTCTGCGTGTTTTTCGCGCGGGCTACCATTCCGTCGAGCAGGTCGCACAATCCCACCACGGCAATGGCCGTAGCTCCCCAGAGGAACTCTCCCCTGGCCAGAGCGACGCCCGAAAGGATTCCCGCCGTGCACCCGACGACCGTGATCAGATTCGGCGAAATACCCACGCGCACGAGCATCTGTGCCAGACGCAGCAGAACGGACTGAAATCCCTTTCCTAAGAATCGGCTGATCATCAACGCTCCATAGGGGTGACCGAGCGCTCTCCGCCAGGGGACCAGCCTTTCACCAATCGCTCATTCCCGTTGCTTCCGAGACAAGAGTCAGCATACGGGCGCGAACATCCTCGGCTAATCGAGCGAAGGCGACCTCACCGAGCTGTTCCCGCAGGCGCCGAATGCGATCTCCGACCAGGCTCTCGGCCAGGGCAGGATTCTTTTGACTGAGTGCCTCGGCCTGAAAATAACATGCCAGCGCATATTGATGCTGCCCCTGCTGCGCATAAACTTCACCCAAGGCGGTGATGAATTCGACTTGTGAGGACAGCTCGCCTGCAGGGCGCACAAGCCGAAGTCCGCGTTTGTACAGTGCGGCGGCCTCCATCATATCTCCTCGCGCGAGATAAACCGATGCCAGCATCCGAATCAAACGGCGAAGCATCACGTCGCGCAAGCCGGGCTCCATCTTTTCTGCGAGTGATAGCGCCGAGGTCAAAGGACGAACCGCCTCATCCCCTCGATCTTCTTTAACCGCCAGGACACCGAGGCCATAGAGGGCTTCGATTTCGATTCGCTGATTTCTCGACCTCCGGGCCAATGCGATGGCCTCCTGATAATACTCACGGGCCTTCGGACTCTCACCCATGCCGGCGAGGGTTTGACCTAACAAGAGGAGGGTCTCCGCCTCCGCCCGAACGTCAAGAAGTTCACGCCGTTTCCTCAGCGCCTCCTCGAAATACTGTCGCGCCTGAGCAAGGTCACCCACCCGCAAATAGGTACGGCCGAGATTGAACGTTGTGTTCGCAACACCCGTGTGATCCTTCACCTTCTTTCGCAACGGCAGCGCTTGACGATAATAATCGAGCGCTTCGGTCGTGCGCCCCCGCGCAAGAAAACAATTGCCCAAACCATTGAGAGCCGTCGCTTCAGCCCGTCGGTTCTTGACCTTACGTGAAAGTTCGAGGACCTCGCGGTAGATCTGCTCCGCGCGGTCAACGTCACCGAGAACATAGTAGGCGTAGGCGATTTGATGAAGGGGTTCCGGCTCACTCTTTCTATCCTTGATCTCTTTTTTGATGGCAACCGATCTTTCGTAGAAACCGATCGCCGAACGAGCATCCCCCATAAAGAAAAGATAAAGGTCGCCTATGGCGATCAACGTCACACTCGCTCCCCGACGGTCCTTGCGGCCCTCCTGAAGCTGAAGGGCCTCTTCATAGTTCCGAAGGGCTTCCTCGTAATCGCCCACATCAATGAGTCCCTTGGCCGTGCGATAAAGCATTTCGATTCGTCGCGCGTAGCCATTGGGTCCTAGAGGGATGTCCTCCTGAGCGAAGACAGCGACGCGGAGAGAGAATAACCAGATCAGGACATAAGCAACAGCCCCTGGCGGGATACGACGTCGGAACGCACCGTTAGGCTTGCTCCTCGCACCCATTGCATTGTGTATGTCACTCATCGGTCGGGGAGAATCTTGCCCGCGCGCTTTTTTCCTGTCAATAGGCCAGCATCCTGCGAGAACAATTCGACAGCATGCCGAAGGCAGCAAACCCGTCCCGGCCTGGCCCATTCCCCCGACGAGCCGACCACGTGATTTTGTGGACTGATGGGCACTTTTTTCACGCTCCTCCCGGAGCGAAAGTAACCACCGGGAAACCATGAAAAAAAAGCGCAAGCTCTCTGGTCTGCAGGAAATCACAGACTCGAGAGCTTGCGCAACGCACTCGGAGAGAAGATAGAGGGGTAAGGATCAATCAGTTGCGGTAGCAGAAACGCCAGGGCGAACCAAAAGACCACCCCGGTTCCGATCTCGCCACCACGCGCCGAGAAGCCAGAGACCACAAATCCCCACCATGCCTAAGGAAAACCACTTCCCATAAATCCCTGTCGGCGATAAGGGTTCGGTCGCCGCGTGAAATTCCTCGCTCCGGGGAAGAATCTCGGCTTCGGCCAGCTCATGAAAAGAGTAGATGAGGATCTGTATCGTAAAGAGAATGAGGTAAATTCCAGTGACCTGGAAGAATCGTCGAAGGTTGATCCGCGATCCATATCGCGACCACAACCAGGCCATCGTTATAGCGGCCATCAGTCCGAGAATGGCACCGGTGAAATAGTTGCCTCGGACCTGGTATAGCATCAGGGCAGTTTCCATCCCTTCACGGGTGATCATTAGCACAGTGAAAAGGAAAACTCCACCAAAGGCGGCCCACCGTGACACTGGCGCCGATGCCCTTTCGAGGTGCCCCTCCATGATCTGCTTGAGCCGAGGACCCGTCCGCCACAAGTGAATCACCAAGGAAGCGACGAGCACTGCGGCCACCAGACCGATCACTCCTTCCCAGAACGCCTGATTGATGCCGCGCAACAAGACAAAACCCAGAATCGCACTGAGCACGGCAGCCGTTACAATTCCCACATATACCGCGCTCTTTAGCCATTGGCGGTTCGTCTTGTTGAGATAGGTCAGCGTAATAGCCACGATGAGAAACGCCTCAAATCCCTCGCGCAGAACGATCATGAAGGCATCAAGCATAGTCGTCCAACCCACCTCCTGTTGTTCATCTGCTCCTGCTTCTGAATGTCACCTCATCCCCTCCTGGCCTGTCGGTGAGCCGAGAGTTTAGCATAATTGAAATTGATTGTCAATTTCCAATCTAACTTCCGGATGCCTCCGGCATCGCCCGTGCGGTGGGAAGATCTGTTGGAGAGGGAAAAGGACCTCTCTCAGTAAGCCCCTCGGAGGACGAGGCCGTGGGATCGGAGGAATGTCATGAGGGGCTCGGCTTGGGGGACGGAACCCATCACTTCCCTTCCCCTCATTCCGAACGAGTCCTCACTTAGCACGCCTGAGGCATCGGGCGAAGCGTCGCTGACGGGATCCTGAGCCCGAGCCAATGTCAAACCGCATCCCCATGGTACCCTCTACCGAACGACCTGTTCGGTCATGGTCTCGGTGACCGAAAATACCTCCGTTCGGCTCAGGGCGGCCGCGATTAATCGCTCGACATCAAGTCTCTGCTCGAGTTGCTCGACTCGATCCCGACGGGCTCGAGTGACTGGTTTTTTGGGCGCAAACAGGGTGCAGCAATCCTCATAGGGGAGAATCGAGATGTCATACGTTCCAATGCGTCGGGCGAGCGTCACAATCTCCGCCTTGTCCAGACCGATGAGAGGCCGGAGAACGAGAATGTTCACCGCCGCATCCACGCAGCTCAGATTTTCTAACGTCTGGCTGGCCACCTGTCCGAGACTTTCGCCCGTCACCAAAGCTCCGTATCCATGTTCGGTGGCCAGGCGTTCGGCCACCCGATACATGAATCGGCGATGAAAGATGGTCCACAGTGGCGGCGGTATCTGTCGGGAGATTTCCACCTGAAGGTCGGTGAACGAAGGGATGTAAACGGTCACCGGCTCGCCCTTCCATCGGCTGAGGCACCGGCTGAGTTCAATCACTTTTTCTTTGGCTTTGTCTCCGGTGTAGGGGAAGCTGTGAAAGTAGACGACATCAACGGCGATGCCGCGCTTCATCGCCATCCAGGCAGCGACCGGGCTGTCAATGCCACCTGAGAGCAACACGAGCGCCCGCCCGTTAATACCGACGGGGAGCCCGCCCGGTCCTTCAATCCACTCAGCGAAAAGCAGGATGCCCTCCTGGCGAATTTCGACGCCAATCGTCGTATCCGGGTGATGAACATCCACAGCAAAATCGGGAATAGCGCGTTGAATGGCCGTCCCCAGGAGGCGATTGACGTCAAGCGAGGTCAGGGGGAATGTCTTCAAACTTCGGCGCGTCTCGATTTTAAACGTGCGCGCACCCCGTTCGTATTCGCGTCGGGCAAGTGTGACAGCTTCCTGTTCGAGGAGGGTTGTATCGAAGGGAAGCCGCACCGCCGGACTCACACTCCGAATGCCAAACACCCGCGGGAGAGCACGCAGAAGTTCCGCCTCGTCCTCGCCCGCCAGGATATAGAGTCGTCCCCACTCGATACGAACGCGTCCACGCTCAACACCCGTCACCCGTCGGATGTTTTCCGCCAATTTCCTGGTGAAGTCGGGGCGGTTTCGCCCCTTGATGCCAATTTCGTCATAGCGGACGAGAACGAGCCGTTCAACCATAATGACCGATGTCATCCCTCTCGGGCACCAGGACGGTGCGCCCGGAGAGGCTAGCCACGTCGAGCCACTCCAGCAAACAGCGGCACGACCTGTCGGATCACCTGCAGGGTGGTCTCAATGTCTTCGACGGTCGTGTAGCGGGAAAAACTGAACCGCAGGCTGGAATCAATGACCTCCGGCGGAAGATGGGACGCTTCCAGAACGTGGCTCCGCCGCCCTTTGCGGCTGGAGCAGGCGGCTCCTGTTGAGACGTAAATCCCTTCGGCCTCCAATGCATGAAGCATCACTTCGGCGGGAATCCCGGGGAATGAGACGTTCACCGTCGTCGGCACGGAGTGCACGGGTGAATTCACCCGGACACCGGGAATCTCGGACAGACCTGCCAAAAACCGATCGCGTAACCTGGTAAAATGAGCTTGGAGAGCATCGAAGTCCTCGGAGATCAGTTCAACAGCGCGGGCAAGACCAACGATTCCAGGAACGTTTTCGGTTCCCGAGCGCAATCCCCGCTCCTGCCCCCCGCCGTTGAGTAACGGTCGAAGCGACGTATCTCCCTGCACGAGCAGCGCGCCGATTCCCTTTGGCGCATGAATCTTGTGGCCGCTGATCGTGTAAAGATCAATATGGTCGAGGCGGATCTTGAGCTTGCCGACGGCCTGCACGCCGTCAGAATGAAAGACGATCTCCGGTCGTTGCCGCTTGAGTCGAGCGGCGATCTCCTCTACAGGGAAGATCGTGCCCAGCTCGTTGTTGACATGCATGATGGAAACGAGGATGGTCTCATCGCTCAAAGCGGCCAAAACATCGTCGGCTTCGACCCGACCTTCGCCGTTGACCGGCAGATAGGTGACGTGAAATCCATCGCTCTCCAGCTCGCGGCAACTTTCGAGCACAGCCGGATGCTCCACCTGAGTGGTGATAATATGCGTCCCGCGACGCCGAAGCGCTCGCGCCGTTCCTTTGATAGCAATGTTGTCGCCCTCGGTTCCTCCCGAGGTGAAGATGACTGCGGCCTCCGGCACTCCGAAAAATCGAGCGAGCGTGTTCCGACTCGCCCGGACGGCGCGTTCGGCTTCGATTCCCTTCCGATGCAATGACGATGGATTTCCGTATCGCTCGCAAAAATAAGGACGCATCGCCTCGAAGACTTCCGGAGCCACCGGCGTGGTGGCGTTGTTATCCAGATAGATCTCGCGTGTCATCATGCCGATAGTTTACATAATCCCCACGAGGGAGAAAAGAACCGACTGCGTCGTCACAGAATGAAAAGCGAAAAAAAGTCTCGCCCCGTGCACAAAATACGCTCCGAGTAACGAAATCTGTCCCCTGAGGGAAGCACCGGTCAGCCATCCCGTGAGAGGCCATTTGATGGGGAAGGCATAAAGGAAGCGATCACCGAAAATGAGTGGAGCCACTCAGGGATGATCAACACAACGACGACCGACGAAAACTTATGGGCGTTTGCTTCTCGTGTGCCTGTTTATTGAAGACATCCCAGCCACGGTGGAAGCCCGCTCGCCGGGTAGCTTCAGAGTTTTGGAGCGTCTCTGGACGCAGATGCCGCTTTGCCAAAGTGTCCGTTAGTCGTAAAATAAACCCTTTCGTTGACGCGCGATGAATGGTGATCGCCTTGTTCGGGGTTTTGCTTGCGAGCACACGGTGCGCTGTGCCGCGGCTGTGACGACGGAGCTGGTAGATGAAGCTTGCCGCCGCCATCGAACGTCCCCCACCGCAGCGGCGGCGCTCGGTCGCAGCCTGACGGCCGGTCTGCTCCTGGGAACGATGCTCAAAGAGGTCGAAAAGCTGACGCTCATCTTCCACTGTCAGGGCCCTATTGAGCGGATCACGGTTGAAGCCGATGCGAGGGGGAACGTGCGGGGATATGTGAGAAATCCGTCAGCGGATCTGCCATTAACAGATCGAAGCAAATTCAACGTCAAGGGCATCGTGGGTGGAGGGATGCTCTACGTTATGCGGGAGGGAGAATACTACCGCACAGGACTTTATCGCGACCCCTATGTCGGATCGGTTCCTATCATCTCCGGTGAAATTGCTGAAGACATCGCTTACTATCTCACGCAATCCGAACAGATTCCCTCGGCGGTATCGCTCGGTGTTTTCGTTGTTCCCGACGGAGATCGCGCTTTTCGCGTAGCGGCGGCGGGGGGCTTCATCGTTCAGACCTTCCCCGGGACATCCCCGCACGTGATCGCCGATCTCGAACGCTCCATCGCCGAAACCCCCTATATCACCCAATTGATTCGTCAAGGGAAAGGCCCCGAAGAAATCCTGCAAACGGCCCTGGGCAAGTACGATTTCGAGGTCTTGGAGATCAGACCCCTGAGATTTCGCTGCACGTGTTCAGAAGAGCGAGCGCGACGTATCCTGGCGGCACTCGATCCGCGCTATCTTCAGGAAATGCTTGAGGAAGATGGGGGAGCCGAGATGGTCTGTCAGTTTTGTAGCTCGACGTATCGCTTCACCGCTGAGGACCTCGCCCGGCTGCGGGCTGAGGCGGCGACAGATGAACCCTCTTGATTGTGCTGTGGTGAACTCCTGTCTGTAGACCCAGAGATCGTTTCCCTCGAAGTGATTGCCTCGGGAGCACCATACCGTCTAGCGAAGGTGAGCGACGTCGCTCCGAACGGTAATGACATAAAACACCGTCGAGGCAATGAGAACCGCTCCGAGGGCGAGTCCCGCCCGTGCTCCCAGCAACTCGGCCAGCGTTCCAGCAACGAGGTTACCAATTGGCATCAGGCCGAGGAACGCCAGTGAGTACATGCTCATGACCCGCCCTCGAACGTGAGCGGGAACGAGCTTCTGAATCAGTGTGTTGATGACGGCCACACAACTGACGAGCGACCAGCCGGCCATCAAAAGGAACCCCAGCGACAGGTAATAACTCCGAGAAAGGGCGAAGCCGAAGACCGACAGAGCAAACATGAGGCCACCGGCGATGGCCATCTTTCCTTTGAAAGAAAAATCACCGAGCCGCGCCAGAACAAGGGCTCCCATCACGGCACCGACGCCACTGGACGACATGAGGTAGCCCAGTTCGGCAGCTCCGCGATGGAGAACGTCGCGGGCGAAAATTGGCAGAAGCGTCATGTAAGGCATCCCCCACAGGCTCACCGCTGCCACAATGGTGAGAAGATAAAGAATGATGCGGTTCTCCCATACGTATTGCATGCCCTCGACGACACTCTTCGCCACCGATCTCGGCGGGCTCTGGGGTGGCACATAATGGGGGAAACGAATCCGCAGCAGGGCGACAATTACAGCCAGAAAACTGACGGCGTTCAAATAAAAACACCCGGCGATGCCGATCCTTCCCAGAGCCACCCCGGCGGTTGCCGGCCCGATCACCCGTGAGAGATTGAACTGAACGGAGTTCAGAGCGATGGCATTCATCAAATCATCGCGGCCCACCAGATCCTGCACCATCGCCTGGTAGGCCGGCATACTGAGCGCATTGGCGATCCCCGACAACAGCGACAACACGAGAACATGCCAGACGGTGATGGCGCCCGTGCTCACCAGTACCCCCAGAATGAGAGCGAGCACCATCAAAACCGTTTGCGTGGCCACGAGCAGGCGTCGCCGATCGAACCGATCCGCGTACACGCCCCCGACAAGCGAGAAGACGAGGACCGGAAACATCCCTGTGAAACCGACCACGCCAAGGAGGAAGGCCGAGTTGGTGAGCTGAAGCACCAACCATCCTTGAGCGACCGTCTGCATCCAGGAACCGATATTGGAGAGTAGCGATCCGACCCAGAACACCCGATAGTTGGGATTGTACAGAGCCCGAAAGACCTTCGGACGCTCTTGCTCCAGGGGAGCGGCTGACGACGCGAGATTTGAAATCTGTGATTTCACCTTCATAGCCACACGTTTCATCTCAACCGAGGGCCGCTCAGGACCGTCACCTTCGATGATCGGCGACCGTCGTTCTTCTCAGGGTTCAACTGCACCGATCTCGCTCTGTCCTGTCGCGCCTCCGTTGAACCAATGTTACTCATTTCAACTCCTTCTCTCCGTTCACGCCATCACTGAGATTACTGGTTCGCCAAGACGCGAGTCAATGAGCCGTCCTTACCGAACAATCGCCGGGGAGCGTTGTACTGCGAGGCGTTATTCGACGGCTGACTCCTCAATGATAAGGCGTGGGCGGCCGGACGTACAATCCAGTGTGGCCTCAACGCCCAGGGGCAGGACGAGATTACCCCAGTCACTGTGTCCTGACCGCAGTCCGAAGAGAATAGGAACCCCCAGATCTCCGACGCACTCGCGGATGACATCCTCGATGGTGTACCCCTGAGCCTCATGCTGGATGCATTCGGTCATCTCTCCGAAAATGAGTCCCTGCACCCGAAGGAGTTTGTTCGCCTGTCGCAGATGAGTGAGCATTCGATCAACCTGATAGGGCCGGGCCTGATAATCCTCGAGGAAGAGGATCGCATCGGTTGTATCACACTCGTAGTTGGTTCCCAGGGCACTCGTGAAGAGGGTCAGACACCCGCCGACGAGTCGTCCTCTGGCTTGCCCCGGAGAGAGAATCTTCGTCCCACTCGTGTCAATTTCTCCGATCGGTTCGGCCCGCCCGAGGACGCGCCAGAAAAGCTCCTCGTCATAGTGTCCCGGCCCGGCAGCAAACTCGCGCGTGACCATCGGTCCGTGAAAGACGACCCAGCCGAATCGGGTTTGGAGCCACAGAAGCAGTGCGGTGATGTCGCTATAGCCCATGACGATTTTGGGATGTCGGCGGATAACTTCCTCATCGAGCCTGTCGAAGACCCGCGCCGATCCATAGCCGCCACGAGCGGCGAAGATCGCCGTCACATTGGGATCGGCGATCATGTCCATCAGTTCATCAGCGCGCCGTTCATCCGATCCGGCAAGGTAGAAGTGCTTCTCAAAAATCGAGGGGAGATACTTTACCCGAAGACCCAGTCGCTCCAGTTCGCGGATCCCTGCTTCCAGCCAATCGGGGCGAATGTTACTGGCCGGAGCCACGATGCCTACGGTACTGCCGGGCTTCAGGCGAGGGGGCTTGATCAGTGCCATGAGCGATCCCGTTCAGGAGCACCCGATCTCGAGAGATCCTCTCCGAGCAACAATCGTTTAACCTCGCCGACGAGGTAAAGTGAGCCGGTAACGCAAATCATCCCGCCCCGAGGAGTGATGGCTCGGGCTCTCTTCAGAGCGTGGGTCGGAGTCTCGGCTTCGACGGGTGATCCGTATCGGGATGCCACACGGGCGAGCCACTGGAGATCGGCGGCTCGCTCATCAGCCACGCGCGTGAGGATGATTGCGTCGGCGAGAGGGAAAAGCTCCGCGGCCATTTCGTCAACTCGCTTATCCCGCATCACCCCGAAAACGAGCGTCAGGGGATGACAGCCGAACTCATCCAGGTAACGCCGCAAGGCGCGCGCGCCTGCCGTATTATGCGCCCCGTCAAGAAGAATCGGCGCTGTGTCACCTCCAGCGATGAGTTCTAACCGACCGGGCCAGGAGACGGTCTCAAGTCCTCGGACAACAGCATCGTTGGAGACGGGAAATCCCCGACGCGAGATAATCTGCACAGCCTCCAGGGCGGCGAGGGCATTCTCGATTTGATGGCGTCCACGCAATCCCAACCGGATGTCCCACGAGCGTCCGGAGACCGACCGATAGCGAAAGGTGAACCGGCCATCGGATTCCGCGTCGAGGATTTCGACAGGGCCTACGGCAAGAACGGGCGTCACATCCACCATCCGGCACCGGCGCATGAGGACTTCAAATGCTTCGGGTTGCTGTCGCGCCATCACGGCCTGGCATCCCGGCTTGATGACGGCTGCCTTCTCTGCCGCGATGGATGCGAGAGTCGAGCCCAGGTACTCCTCGTGATCAATATCAATAGCCGTGATGACGGAGACAAAGGGCGGCGCAATATTGGTCGCATCAAGCCTCCCCCCGAGTCCCACCTCGAGAACGGCGAGGTCAATCCCCTGACGGGCAAAGTAGTCGAAACCGATGGCCGTGATGAACTCGAAATAGCTCGGCAGTGATTCGATGATCCTTTGGGAGACGAGTCTCTCGGCACTCTCACGAATAAGGCTGGCGCCGATGGCGAAATCCTCACGGGAGATGGGCTGACCGTTGACCCTGATGCGTTCTTCGACCTCCAGCAGATGAGGCGACGTGTAGAGCCCGACGCGCCATCCCCCCGCCCGGAACACGGCCTCGATCATCGCTGCCACCGATCCTTTGCCGTTGGTCCCGGCGATGATCACGCTCGGGTAGCGCTCATGAGGATTACCCACTTCGGCCATGAGACGGGTGATCTTCTCCAGGCCGAATTTCATCCCCCGCACCTCGTGGCCCAGCCAGGCGAGATACTCGATGGTTTCGGAGTAATTCACTGCCGTTTTGCATCAGGCATCATGAAACCGAGGGCCTTGATGATGTAGGATCGAAGCTCCCGACGATCCACAACAGCATCCAGCATCCCATGCTGGAGCAAAAACTCCGACCGCTGGAACCCTTCCGGAAGCTTTTGCTTGATCGTCTGCTCGATGACGCGGGGCCCGGCAAATCCAATGAGCGCCCCCGGCTCGGCAATATTGAGGTCACCGAGCATGGCAAAGCTGGCCGTGACCCCACCGGTAGTGGGATCGGTCAGGACGGAAATATAAGGGAGGCGAGCATCATCCAGTCGTGCCAGCGCCGCGGAAATTTTTGCCATCTGCATCAGGCTGAGGACGCCTTCCATCATCCGCGCTCCCCCGGAGCAGGACACGATGACCAGGGCCGATCTCTTTTCCATCGCCCGCTCAATCGCGCGAGTGATTTTCTCCCCCACGACCGAGCCCATGCTCCCTCCGATGAAGTTATATTCCATCGCCGCCACAATCGCCGGATAACCGCCAAGAGTCCCCTCGCCAGTGATCACGGCTTCAAGCAGTCCGGTGGCTTTTTGCATTGCCTGCAGGCGATCCTTGTAAGATCGCGTATCCACGAAGTTCAATGGATCGGAGGATGTCAACCGGCTGTCGAGTTCGACATAATGGCCGTCGTCGAAGAGGAGTTCCAGTCGCCGCCGGGCAGTGATCTTAAAGTGGTAGCGGCATTTAGGACAGACCATGAGATTCTCTTCCACGTCCTTGCGGTAGAGGACTTCCCGGCAACCATCGCACCGGAGGAAAACGCCCTCGGTTTTCACGGTGCGCTCCTGGGGTGGCTCCAGGGGCGGCGGCTTCTCTTTTCGTCGGAAAAGCGGCATGAACTTTGATTCTAGGCATCCATCGCCCCAATGTCAAAGCCCGTTTCCCCTGAGGCGCAGTTCATTGTTGACCGCACATGCAATCGGTTCTGAAGAGGACCGGCCATCACTATAACAGCACCGAGCTCTGACGCCGCATAAAGGGAGTGCCGGACACCCACGGAACCCCACAGGGAGCATCCGGATCGCCCCGTGCTGTGTCGAAATTTTGGAAGGCCGAGCTGGCGCTCTCACGAACAGGCGCACTCGAGCCAACCCGTCCCGAAGATTTATCTTCTTCACCCCTTCGATCAGAGAACCGCTCGCGGGGCGGGACGGGCTCTTCCTCTTCCTTGACGGGCCGATGCTCGCTCCTGCACACTAACTGATGTGTCGAATCAAGCGCGTGCAGAGATCGAGCGCATGAGTGCCGACATCCTCGCCGGGGATGTCCGTGCCATCGCGCGTGCCATCTCGCTCGTGGAGAACGATGGAGCAGAGGCCTATGCTCTTCTCCGTCGCCTCTTTCCTCGAAGCGGTCGGGCGACGGTCATCGGTGTGACGGGGTCACCCGGCGTCGGCAAGAGCACTCTTGTGGATAAGCTCGCCCTGCACTATCGCCGTCAGGGAGACACCATCGGCATCATCGCCGTTGATCCCTCCAGTCCCTTCAGCGGCGGGGCTATTCTCGGCGACCGCATCCGCATGAACGCTCTGGGGACGGATGCCGGCGTGTTCATCCGCTCGATGGCGACCCGAGGAACGCTGGGCGGCCTCGCTCGAACGACCGGAGATGTTGTTCTCATTCTCGATGCTGCGGGCTATGACAAAGTGATCGTCGAGACGGTGGGCGTCGGGCAAGACGAAGTGGACATCGTCAAGACGGCTGATGTCACCGTGGTGGTTCTGGTTCCCGGCCTCGGCGATGATGTGCAAACGATCAAGGCCGGCATTATGGAGATCGGCGATGTGTTCGTCATCAACAAGGCCGATCGGGACGGTGTCGAACGTACGGAAGCAGAAGTGGTGGCGCTCCTGTCTTTGGCCGAACGCCCCGACGGCTGGCGGCCCCCAGTTGTGAAAACCGTCGCCACCGAGAATCGTGGCATCGTCGAATTGGCCGATGCCATTGGCCACGCTCTCGAGTTCCGCCGAACCACCCCACATGCGGAGGAACGCAAACGACAAATCGCCGAGGAGAGGATCAAAAGCCTTCTGAAAGAGAGACTCCTCGCCCTGACATTGTCGGTGGCCCTCTCGCCGGAGGAATTGCGGGAGCTGGCATCGGCCATGGCGCGGCGAGAACGGGATCCTTACTCCATTGTCGAGCAGATCACCGAGCGCATGCTGGCGGGCCTCCACGCGCCCAATCGCAAGATCAGCGAAGGAGAAACAGTCGCAGGATGAAGATTGATCATATCGGCATCGCTGTTCGCTCGCTCGACGAGGCGCTCGCCTTCTTCAGTGATGCGCTGGGTCTTCAATGCACCGGACGGGAGACGGTGGCTGAACAAGGTGTGCGGGTTGCGTTTCTGCCGGTCGGTGAGAGTCGGCTGGAGTTGCTCGAACCGATTCACGAAGATTCACCTGTCGGGCGATTCCTCAGGAAACGCGGCGAGGGAATCCATCACATCTGCTTGATGGTTGACGATATTGATGTCGCGCTGGCCGATCTGCGGGCGCGTAACGTTCGCCTGGTGGACGAGACGCCGCGCTGCGGGGCAGAGGGACGAAAAATCGCCTTTCTTCACCCCTCCAGCAGTCATGGCGTGCTCATCGAACTCGTCGAGAATCCCGACCGATCCAATGGCTGTCGAGAGGTCGGTTCGGACGGATCCGTGTAGCGCGAACTTTCCGGGCTGCAATTATCTTGCCAGCAGGAGGAAGAAATCGTGAAACGATGGCACCGACTTTTAGTGGCTCTCGTCGTCGTAGCTGGTGTGACAGCCGGAGCCATTACCATCCAGCGGCGGGTGGCCACCCACATGGACATCTCCGCCATTTCCGCCAGTGAATTTGAGGCTCTCATCAAGTCGCTTCCCCAACAACGACGCGACTTCTACTCGACGCCGGAGGGGAAGAAAGAGTTTGCCGATCAAATCCAGATGGCGCTGGCCCTCGCTCAGGAAGCCAAGCGGATTGGCCTGCTCGGCGATCCCGAGGTCATGAGCCAGATCGAGATGCAAAAGCTCTCGATTCTGGCCAGCGCCTATCGTGATCGCCATGCGGATGTACAGATCACCGACGAGGAGATCGAGACGTTTCATCGGCTCAACCCCACGGCTCTTCAAGAGATTCTCAAGCTCTACCCCCAGCTGGGCCAATCCGAAGACGCCCGAGATCAAGTGCGTCGTCAGCTCGCCGAATTGCGCATCTTCGCCGACCGGGCGAAAAAGGAGGGATTGGATCGCGATCCGGGCGTGGCGCTTCAGTTGCGCATCTTCCCGTCCTTCGCCATCCAGCAGCATGTCATGCGCCGACTCTTTGAGAGCACCACGGTCAGCCCGGAGGAGATCCAGCGCTACTACGATC
Organism: Blastocatellia bacterium; assembly: GCA_035573895.1. NCBI lineage: Bacteria > Pseudomonadati > Acidobacteriota > Blastocatellia > Blastocatellia bacterium. The sequence continues at coordinate 64,649 of DATLZR010000009.1, forward strand.
AGCATCGCAATGAATTCGAGCAGGTCAAGGCCCGGCACATTCTCTTCAGCCTGCGTCCGAAGCCGGATCAAACCACGCCTCCCGACAAGGAGAAAGTTCGGCAGAAAGCCCTTCAGGTCCTTCAGCGTCTTCGGGCCGGCGAGGATTTTGCCACTCTCGCCAGGGAATATTCCGAGGATCCGGGAACAAGGGAGAACGGAGGAGATCTCGGCTTCTTCTCTCGGGGCCGCATGGTGAAGGAATTCGAGGAGGCAGCGTTCTCCCTCGCACCGGGCCAGATCAGTGATCTGGTCGAAACGACCTACGGTTTCCACATCATCAAGGTGGAGGAGAAGCGCACGGCCCCGCTGGACAACCAAATCCGCCTTGAAATCGAACAAAAAGTTCGCGCGGAGAAAATCAACGCGACTCTGGAAGATCTGAAGAAGCGATATGCCGTAAAAATTGCCCTCAGCTAATGAGGCGGAGGGCAGACTGAGCAACGAGAGTTGAAACATGAGGTTTCGCCTGGGCCAGTTCACTCTGGATGTCGTTAGTGATGGGCGCTGGCGACTCGATGGCGGGATGATGTTCGGCATCGTCCCCAAGGTGCTCTGGGAGCGCGTCCTCCCGGCGGATGAAAAGAACCGCGTTCCCATGGCGCTCAATTGCCTTCTCATTCGCACGGGTCGTGATGTGATTCTCGTGGACACGGGGATCGGCGATACCTGGGATGACAAGTTCCGCCAGATATATGCCATTGACCGATCGTCCACGCTGCTGGGCTCTCTCGCCGCCTGCGGCGTGCGCCCCGAGGACGTCACGCTTGTGATCAACTCGCACCTTCATTTCGACCACGCCGGGACGAACACGTGTTACCGGGGAGATCGGCTCGTGCCGACATTCCCTCGCGCTCGGTACGTCGTTCAGCGCGGCGAATACGAACATGCCCGGCAGCCGCTGGAGCGCGATCGCGCCAGTTATCGTCCCGTCACCTGGGAACCGCTGGAGGACGCTGGACAACTGGACCTCATCGAAGGTGATCGCGAGCTTGTCCCTGGTGTCCAGGTCGTCAAAGTCGGCGGTCACAACCGGGACCTTCAATGCGTCATCCTTCGCTCGGGCGGCGAGACGGCGATGTTTTGGGGGGATCTCATCCCCCTGACGCATCATGTCGCGTTGCCCTGGATCATGGCCCTGGACCTCTATCCGGTCCAGACGCTGGAACAAAAGAGGCGATTGATCCCTCAGGCGGCACGCGAAGGGTGGCTGTGTTTCTTTTACCACGATACGCAGATTCCCGCCGGTCGCATCGTCGAGCGGGACGGAAAATTTCACGTCATCCCTGAGACAGGAGACATCTATGGCTGAAGCACAAATCGGGATCATTGGTGGAAGTGGATTCTATGAGATGGAAGGGCTCACCGACACCCACGAGGTAACGGTGGAAACGCCATTTGGCAAACCTTCGGACGCTTTCCTCCTGGGAAAGCTCGATGGCGTCCCCGTGGCCTTTCTGGCCCGTCCCGGTCGGGGCCATCGGCTGATGCCCTCGGAGCTTCCGTTTCGAGCCAATATCTACGCCCTGAAACTGCTCGGCGTCGAACGGATCATTTCTGTGAGCGCCGTTGGATCACTGCAGGAAAAGTACGCTCCTCTCGATATTGTCATTCCCGATCAGTTTTTTGATCGCACGCGCCATCGCGTTTCAACCTTCTTCGGCGATGGCATTGTCGCCCATATTTCCTTCGCCGATCCGGTCTGCCCGGTCGTGAGCGACGTGCTGGAGAAAGCCGCGCGGCAAGTGTCCGGCATCACGGTTCACCGCGGGGGGACGTATCTTTGTATCGAGGGTCCCGCTTTTTCCACAAAGGCAGAGTCGCACGTCTATCGTTCCTGGGGGATGGACATCATTGGCATGACCAACCTTCAGGAGGCCAAGCTGGCCCGCGAGGCCGAAATGTGCTACGCCACGCTGGCTCTGGTGACTGACTATGACTGCTGGCATCCGGGTCACGATGCCGTGACCGTCGAGATGGTCCTCGACTATCTCAATCGGAACACGGCCAATGCGAAAAAGATCGTCGCTACGGCCGTGCGTATATTCAAAGACATCCCCCGGGAGTGCCGCTGCCACTCGGCCCTTCGGCATGCGATTCAAACGGATCGGGCGAAAATTCCGCCGGAAACGGTGAAAAAACTCTCGGCTATCCTGGGTAAATATTTTCCCGTGGAAATTGAGGAGTAGATGGATCATGCGAGCGTATGTTCCTCGCCTCATGAATGGCGCGAATGAGCCTGGCCTGCCGGGATGGGGGGGAGGGAAAGAGCCACCCGTCTCGCGGATGTATCTCGGCCTGGCAATCACAGGCCTTTTGCTGGTCGCTCCCTTTGGCCTTCTGGCTTCCCCGCTGCATCCTCATCCCCAGGGGAGCGTGATCAGGGGGCCGCTGCGGGACCCCCGAAAACCCGAACTCGAACGAGCCGCCACCAAAAATCTCGAAGTGGCCCAGTTCTACCTGAAAAGGAAGAAATGGGCCGCAGCGGAAAATCGCCTCCAGAGGATTGTCGCGGAACATCCCGATTTTTCTCAAATCGCGCAGGTGTACTATCTCCTTGGTGAAGTCTATCGTCAGACGAACCGGCGAGAGCTGGCCATCGAACTCTACTCGCGGGTGGTCGAGGAATTCCCCGAGCATGAGATGGCCGCCCGCGCTCGCGAACGTCTTCGCCAGATGGGCGTCGAGTCGGTGAAGGAGCCAGGTCATCCTAAGTGATCTCGAAGAGGGAGCCACATTTTCATCACCGCTTCAGCCGAAGCCGCAAAACGGACAACTTGCACAGAACCTGGCGGCAACGGCTGTCACACGCCGCGATCCCGTTGCCCTGACTCCCGGACGATCTCCAGCCTGTTGATCGAGGAGGTTACCGGAGGTGGTTCTCTTCCCCCACCTTGCGTCCCAAGCTCAGGCCATATCAGTTGAAAGCACCCGCACCGTGGTCCTTTCCGCAGCGCGCGCAGGGTGTCACGGGTTCCGTGTTATCCACACGGTGTTTCACCGCAGGAAGTGCGCGCAAGAAAGCAAAGACGGCTTTCAGATCGCCATCAGTCATCTTCCCGTAGACAGCCCAGGGCATGAGCGGATTGAGGGCGCGAGCCTTCACATGCCCTGTGCGCATGGCCTCGATAAAGAGCGTCTCGTCATAATAGGAGATGCCCGAAGGATCCGGGGTGATATTCGCAGCGGCCACGCTTCCCCAGGGTCCCTTGAAAACCATGCCCCCGGCAAACTCCATCCCTGGCTGGGGGCGACCCTGATCAATCACTCCCACTGTATGGCAGGTGAAGCAATCTCCCAACGTGACGAGATACCTGCCCCAGGCGATCGGATCGTTGCGGTCGGGGGCGACGACAGGCTGATTCAGTGGCTCGACCGGTGGAAGATGCTCGGCAATTTCCCTCGGCATCTGCATGGGCGGCAGGGCGTTCGAGACCGGTTCAAGCGATCGGAGATAGACGACCACTGACGCCACATCTTCGTCGGACATCTGACGATAGTTCAGATAGGGCATGAGCGGGAACAACCGACGACCGTCGCGTCCGATACCTTCGCGGATGGCTCGGGCAATCTGTGGATCGGTCATCTGGCCGATTCCCGTCCGGTCATCGGGAGTGAGATTGGGAACGACGACCCAGGTGAACCCTTCCATGGGGAAAACGGTCCCGGCACCTTTTTGACCCTCCAGAGGGGGTGCGCCCGGCTTTTTCCAATCGTTTGCGGAGTGGCAATGAAAACATCCGGTCACGGCTTCCACCAGGTAGCGGCCACGTTCAAGGCGAGCCGGTGTCGGTTCAAAACGAGAGGCGGTGAGCCCATTCGATGGTTGAACCGTCTCCGAGCCATTGCGGCGACACCCAGGAGTCAGGCCAAGGGTGACGATCAGCAAGAGAGCTGATAGCTCGTTGCATCTCATCTGAAAAGGCCTCCTTTCACGAAGGGACACACCGTTCCATCCGTATCCAAATCCTCTCAGGAGGTCGGATGTAAGCAGTGGAATGCTTATTGCTCGCCCGACGAGCAATGAGCGTGAATGAGTGGGGAATCAGTGGGGTTGGTTCGTACCGGGTGCGTCCTCAGATGTTCTGGGGTAGCCCAACTGATTCCAGCGCAACATACCCCCGGCGATGTTGAAGACCTCGGTGAAGCCCGCTTGCTGCAGGATTCCGGCGGCCGTGTGCGACCGCCCGCCACTCCGACAGATGGTGAGGATCACGCGATCCCGATAGGACTCGATCTCGGCCAGCCGCTTCGGCAACTGGTGAACGGGAATAAGAATGCTGCCGGGAATATGTCCCAGCTCCCCAACGTACTCGTCGGGGTTGCGAACGTCGAGGACGAGAATTCGCTCACCGTGGCGATCGAGCATCTCGCGGGCTTCTTCTGCTGTGATGGTCCTGATCGGCTGGGCATCAACGCCAAGCGTCAGCGGCATGGCGACCTCACAGACCGGCAGATCAACCGGAATCCATACAGCACGGGGGTCCTGCGTGCAGGCGTAATTGGCTCGAACGACGTCCTTCATCCACTCCGGCGGGGCGCACGCCGCAGCACTCAACCAGCGAACATACTCCTCGCGGGAGGCCACGCGCAGTCGCGGATTCGTTCGCCGCTCGGTTCCGAGCGTCGAGTGCGTCTTGCCCCGGTAGTCGTGAGCGGGAAAGATGAGCATGTCGTCGGGGAACTCCTTGAGCCTTTGCAGGCTATCGAAATGCTCGCCTGGATCACCGGTCGGTAAATCGGTTCGTCCTGCGCCCGCTTCGCCGATGAACAGGAAGTCGCCCGTGAGCAGACGATCATCGAGCACAAGCGTAATGCTGTCGTTGGTATGGCCCGGCGTGTAGAGGCAGCGGATGGAAATATCTCCGACGGGAATCGTCTCGCCATCCTCAACGCGATAAGTCGGACAATGAGGCCGCGCGACGCGATGCATCACGTAGGGCGCACCGGTGTGGTCGCAAAGTGCCGGACCACCGGAAATATGATCGGCATGCGTGTGGGTATCAATGATGAACGCCAGACGGAGCTTCTCAGCATCGAGCATCTTCACATAGTCCTCGACGCGATCGAGAACCGGATCCACCAGCGCTGCCTGGCGGGTTCTCTCACAGGCGATGAGGTACGTTCGACAGGGACCGGGATTGAGTTGTGTGAAGATCATCGTCCATCTCCCTCAGGGAGCACATGGGAGGCGCACGAATCGGCGCCTGTGGTCATGCTCATATCTATTCCCGGTCTCATCCGAAGCGAGATCGTGGTCGTCCGCCGCACGCATCTTCACCGTCCGGATGGAGACTGGGCATGCCGGTCGAGATAATCCAGCAACGCTGTCGCTGCAACTTTGACGCCAAGCGGCAGGCACTCTTCGTCAATATCGAACTCCGGCGTGTGGATCATCGCCCGAATGCCTTTGGCCTCGTTGCGGACGCCGAGGAAGAAAAAGAAGCCGGGAATCAGCCGGGCATAATAGCTGAAATCTTCCGCGCCCATGTGTGGCTTGGGGGTGACCAGGTTCGCTTCACCGAGCACCCGACGAAACGAGGGCAGCGATTCCTCGACAAGTTGCGGATCATTGTAGGTGACGTGCGCGCCCTCTTCGTAAGTCATCTCATAGCTTGCGCCGAAAGCCTGCGTCACGCCCTTCAATGTCTGATGCATCAACTCCTTCACCTGGGCTCGCACGGCCTCATCATGGGTGCGGACGGTTCCCTCCATCACCACTTCGTCGGTGATGATGTTGAAGCGGTTGCCCCCGTGGATGCTGCCGATGGTGAGGACGAGAGGTTGCAGCGTATCTACCCGGCGGCTGCGGATGGCCTGCAGCGCGAGGACGGCCTGAGCGGCGACGACGACGGCATCAACTCCTTCATGGGGATAGGCCCCATGAACCTTGCGACCGCGAATGGTGATCACGAAACGATCGCTTGAGGCCATGGCCGGACCGATATGATACCCGACCTTCCCCACGTCAATCCGGGGATCGCAATGCAGTCCGAAGATGGCGGCGGGGCGGGGATTGTCGAGCGCTCCTTCTTTGATCATCAGTGGGGCGCCCCCTTCTTCTCCGGGCGGCGGGCCTTCCTCAGCGGGTTGGAAGAGGAATTTGACCGTTCCTCGAATCTGATCCCGCATCTGACTGAGGACAGCCGCCACGCCGAGTCCGATGGCCGTGTGCGCGTCGTGACCGCAGGCGTGCTTGACGCCCGGATTCTTCGACTTGTAGGGAACGTCAATCGTCTCGGTGATCGGCAGCGCATCCATGTCGGCGCGATACGCGACGACCGGACCGGGCAGCGCCCCGCGCAGCAGCGCAACCACACCGTGCCGGGCGACACCGGTTTGCACCTCCAGTCCCAACCGCCGCAATTCCTCGGCCACGATTCGAGACGTTCGTTCCTCACGATTGGAGAGTTCCGGATAGGTATGAAAATCGCGCCGCAGCGAGATGAGTTTTTCTCGCATTCCCTCGACGGCACGAGCAAGACGTTCATCGCGAGAAAGATGTTGTTGCGTCATCATGGGTTTACTCATAAGCGTCACCATCATCACGAGCGCAGCAAAAACAGTGATCGCTCGCCTCCAGATACTCATGGCGTTCCTCCCGAAAGGGGCATCCAGTCGCTCCTCGGCTGAATTCGGCCGCCACGGAGTCGCACCAGTTTCGAATGAAGCAGAGGTTGTGACGGATTTTTCCCATTCTGCCTGGCCGACCGACTTCGTTTGACCCACGCGCATGCCCTCACGACGGCCATTGTAGCGGCTGCCGGGGGAAGGAGGCAAGCACCTGTGAAAGAAAACTCCTCGGTGGTTATTGCCATCCGAGGTACCCCGCATCACCGCTCGGCCACCGCGACGGGCGAACGGCTCGTCTGTTACTTCTGTTCCGTCCGACCGCTGGCGATCAGGTGAATATTTGCCATGAATGAACGAAACCAGGCCCGTTTCAAATGCTCTAGCTTTCCACAGGCGGCGGAAGAGCGACTCCTATCCGGAAGCGAACAAGAGGGCACGATCTTCCCCCCTTGATAGGTCCATCATGACGAAGAACTCAGCCGGGTAGAGATAATCTTCCCCCGATTCATCAATTACCCGTAGGTGCTTCTCCCTCTGTGCCGCCTCATCCAGCAACACCCGATAGAGCTTGGACATCTCCAGAAATGAATGGGTGAGCACAACAAGGGTACGCGCCCTTCAGAGGCCTGATCTCGCGGCTGCCGGGAGGATTAAGCAAGCATTGTGAGAGAAAAGTCATCGCCTGATCCACCGACTCAGCGCAGGCCGTTACCGCTGCGACCCTCTCCCGGCAGACGACGATCCTTCAACTCCGCAGGGATCCACGGCTCGGCTATCGCCGCCCCATCCTTCCGGGGGTCCGATGCCCCGTAGTTGACACCGGTCGAGGCATTCCGCATCACCGCCTGGCCGCCGCCCATTTGCGGCGAATAATCGCCTCGCACCTCGATTTCATGACCTTTGCTCGCCAACTCCTGTCGGACGGAGGCGGGGATGCGGGCTTCCATCTGCACATCGCACCCCTCGAACGTGCGCTTGGTGAAGCGGGGCGCTTCGAGCGCCATCTGAATGTTCATGCCGTGATCCACGATATTGGAGACAAACTGGGCATGAGCCTGTGCTTGGTTGAACCCGCCCATGATCCCGAAGGCAATACGAATATCCCCTTTCATCATGAACGCCGGGATGATTGTATGCAGCGGACGCTTGCGTCCCGCGACGACGTTTGGATGGCTCGGATCAAAGCTGAAGAGCGCTCCGCGATTTTGTAAAGCGAAGCCGGTTCCCTCGGCCACGATGCCGGAGCCAAAATTTTCGTAATTGCTCTGAATGAGGGAGACCATATTGCCCTCTCGATCCACCACGCTCAGGTAGACCGTATCCTGTCCCTCCGCCGGAGGCTCGCCAGCCGCGACATGGCAGTTCGCCTTATCCGGTGAGATCATTTTGGCACGCTCGCGGGCGTACTCCTTCGAGAGCAATCCGGCCACGGGAATTTTGTGGAATTTCGGGTCAGCCACGAATCGAATCATATCGGCGTAGGCCAGTTTCTTGGCCTCGATCATATAGTGCAGAGCCGCGACTGAATTGTGACCCCACTCGGACAGTGGGAAATTTTCCATGATATTGAGCATCTCCAGAGCGGCGATGCCCTGCCCGTTGGGTGGCAGTTCATAGACAGTCCATCCCCGATAGGTCGTCCAGATCGGTTCCACCCACTCGCTGGAGAACTCGGCGAGATCGTCCGGAGCGAATGCCCCGCCAAGCCGTTCCGATGCGGCCAGAATCCGTCGGGCGATCTCGCCCCGGTAGAAGGCATCACGGCCGTGAGTCGCAATCTGTCGGTAGGACCACGCCAGATCAGGATTCCGAAAGACCTCGCCCACGCGAGGAGCCCGCCCCGAGGGCAGGAAGGTTCGCCGTGCTGCGGGGTCACGTTGAAGAATTCGCTCATTGGCCGCCCACAGCACGGCCACCTGTTCCGTTACAGGGAATCCTTCCTCGGCGTAGTAAATGGCCGGAGCCAGCACTTCCGCCATCGTCAATCGGCCAAAACGAGAGAGGAGCTTATGCCACCCATCAACTGTTCCCGGAACCGTCACCGCGTCAATACCTCGCTGCGGCATAGAGCGGTGCCCCTTCTCTTTGAGCCAGTCCAGGGTCATTCGAGCCGGTGCCCAGCCGCTGGCATTGAGACCGTGGAGCTTTCCCGTCCGGGCTTCGTAGACAATGGCGAATAAATCGCCGCCGATACCGTTACTCATAGGAGCCACCACGCCCATCACCGCATTGGCCGCGATGGCGGCATCTACGGCGTGACCCCCACGAGCCAGAATCATGGCTCCCGCCTGCGCCGCCAGCGGATGTTCGGCAGCGACAACGCCTCCGACCGATATGACCATCGAGCGGGCCTGCGACCGATCTTGCTCATAGACCGAGGGGGACATCATAGTGATCACCATTATCACCAGCATCACATGGGCCAGTCTTTTCATCTTCTCCTCCCGGACCGAACCATTGAGCGGTTCTCCGCATGAGAGGTCAATTTGCGAGAGCTTTTACTTTTATTGAATGCGAACGGTAGACCATCTGCCTTCCCCTGTCAAGAACCAAACTCTTCCGACTCCTAATGCAGCAGGGCCATGCCGATCTCAGGTGAGCCGGCAAAAGGAGTCCAGCCCCAGCACCACGCACTGTGATGCCAGTGGCTAGCGAGGTATATCATGGATGGATGCCCGCGTCGGATGGAGGGCACCAGCGCCGCATTTCACGCTTCAGGAACGGAAGAATCCGCCGGGATGAGAATCGCCATTTGATCGTTCCTTTGTGCCGGGAATAGGCTGAGCAGCAAGGGAGCCACCGGCGTTCTCGCCGGCTCTGGCCTTGCGCACCTCCATCAGCTTGCCGCATCGGAGGCACTGAGGGATGGAGCCCGTAGAGAGTTGCCCGGCCTCACAAAACGAGATGACAGAGGCCACTCAGGTGCTGTAAGCTCTTTCAACGGCAATCGTCGGGGGCTGCCGATCATGAGGTTCGTCGTTGATGTGATGCTCGGCCGGTTGGCCCGCTGGCTGCGAATTCTCGGATTTGATGCCGTCTATCTGCGGGATGCCCGCGACGACACCCTCATCCGGCTGGCGGAAGATGAGGAGCGAGTCCTCCTCACCAAAGATGCCCGGCTGCTTCAACGGGTGCGGGTCAACGGCTATCTCGTGCGCAGCCGCACCTGGGAAGACCAACTCCGTGAAGTCATCACTGAGTTCCAGCTTCAGCCGCTCATTGATGCTTTCAGCCGTTGCCTCGAATGCAATGTCCCATTGACTGAAGTTGAGAAGGAGACCATTGCCAATCGTCTCCCTCCACGCGTCACCGAATGCTGCCAGGAATTTTATCTTTGCCCCTCATGTCAACGAATTTACTGGAGCGGAACCCATGTTGAGCGTATGAGCGAGAAAATCGCTTCCCTCCTCCGTGAAGTCAGCGAAGCAGCCGGCGAGCACGAGCCCTGCTCTCACGATTCCCCTGAGCGGCGTTGATGTTTTGCTTCGACTTCTTCCAGCCGCTCAAACGCCCGTCGGAGATGGGGGATGGTGATCGAGCCGCCCACGACCAATGCCACATTAAAGGCTTCGAGAAACTCCTCCCGGGTCACACCCTCCTCGTGGCAGCGAATGATATGGTAGGTGATGCAATCGTCGCAGCGGAGGACGAGTGAGGCAACCAGCCCGAGCAGCTCCTTCACCTTTGTGGGAAGAGCGCCCTCCAGATAAGCCTGATGGTCCAGTGCAAAGAATCGCTTGATGCCCAGGTGGTCTGTGCTGAGAATTTTTTCGTTCATCCGTCGTCGGTATTCCTGCCACTCTTCGAGCGTCATAGGTCTCGCCTCCTGTCGGTTCAAAAGGCCACTAGGATAAACGCTCTTCCGCCAATGGTAAATAGAATCGGCGCTTTCGAGCTGCCGGAGAACCCGATTCTTCTTGCAACAGAAAGCGGGAATAGACGTAATGCCATCTTTAGGACCGAGCCGAATCATTCCGAACGAAGTGTGTGCTCATGGTGGCCCGGTTTCGCTCAAGTCGCGGAAAGGCCCACGGTTTTTGCAGCGCGACCCGGAGTGCGTCGCTTCCGCTTCACGCCAGGGTCCTGTGTGGCGCGGGGTTTCCGGCCGGCGTGTCTTTCACAGACTTGAAAGCCTCCGCTGCCAGTGGCCCAGCCGCTACAGAGTCCGCCGGCGGCTTGGTAGATTTGACGTTCTCACCTGTCAGGGCGACAATTATAGCCCATGTCAGTCACAGTAAAGGGGACATCGCTGCCCGGAGTGATCGTGATTGAACCTCGCGTCTATCACGATCACCGTGGATTTTTCCTCGAAACGTATCACCTGCAGAAATACACAGCGGCGGGGATCACCTCGGTGTTCGTTCAGGACAATCTCTCGCATTCGCGTGCGCAGACCGTTCGAGGGCTTCACTACCAATTGCGCCGTCCCCAGGCCAAGTTGATCACGGTGTTGCAGGGGGAAATTTTCGACGTTGCCGTTGACATACGCCGGGGCTCACCGACATTTGGACGGTGGGTGGGCGTCCGCCTTTCAGCGGCGACGCGACAACAGATATTCATCCCCGAGGGGTTTGCTCATGGATTCTGCGTGTTGAGCGAAACAGCCGACGTCCTCTACAAGTGCAGCGATTTTTACGATCCCACCGATGAGTATGGAATCCTCTGGTCGGATCCGACGCTTGCTATTGAGTGGCCGGTTACCACGCCCATTTTATCGGCCAAAGACAGCAAGTATCCGACGCTCGCGGAGATCCCCGCCGATCACCTCCCCACGTTTACGCCCGTGGTCGCATCCGTTGACTCTCCCACAGGAGAGTAACCCAGCGACTGCACGCGCGCCTTCAACGGATGACGACGAAAGAATTGCTCTCGCTGGTCAGCCAGCGCTTCAGACAACGTCACCATGAGCTTGTTCACGTCAATCGGTTTCTCCAGGAACGCGAAGGCCTCATGGTCCATCGCTTCGATGGCGGCAGGAAGACTTCCATCTCCGGTGATCATGATGACCTTAGTGTAGGGCGAAAGAGCGCGGATCTCCCCGAGCGCTTGAAGGCCGGACATTCCCGGCAGATGAATGTCCAGCAAAACGATGTGATAGAAGCGTTGCCGGAGGGCCATTATCGCGGCCGTCGCATCCTCGGCCTCCGTCACGACATACCCGCTTGTCTCCAACACGCACCGGAACAGCTCCCGCACCTCCCGTATATCATCAACGACCAGAACGTAGGGTTTCTCAAACATCGTTAGAACCTCCTTGACAGATCCTCCGCAGGCGATCTCCACCTGCATTGGCTTAAACGTGAAACCTTCTCGGCTCTACCGCCGAAACGTATCCATCTGCCGATTCCCTCCTCCGCATCCGGGAAATCCCCGGGGACGCGCTCCACGAGGAGGCGAAGCACAGTGTCTTCTCCCCCTCGCCAGGGCCAGAGGCGCGGAAGGCGTGGACACGGCAGATGTTTTCTTTCCCCGTCATCGCTAGTTTGTCACCAATCGGCTGCGCAGGGGTTTTTGCAGAAATAGCTCTTCGCGCTGCTGAACGAGTGCGCGCGAGAGTTTCATCATGAGCTTCTTCATGTCAATGGGTTTTTCCAGATACCCGAAGGCTGCTCGATTGAGCGCATCAATGGCCGATTGAGGACTGGGATACGCTGTGATCATGATGACCCGGCAGAGCGGCTGAAGTTCTTTGATCTGCCTGAGCGCATCGAGACCGGATACCCCCGGGAGGTGAATGTCGAGAAGGACCACGTTAAAGAAATCGGCCTTAAGAGCAGCCATTGCTGAAGGGACGTCTTCAGCCTCGGCCACCTCGAAGTGGTTGATCTCCAGAGCAGCCCGCAGTGACTTCCGCAGCTCCGGATCGTCATCCACAATAAGAACGCGGTGAGTCATCGGCACCCTCCTTATGTGTGATCGCCCTGGCACCCGGTAGCGAGCAAACGCGTCACCGTCCGATCTCGCCAAAGAGTCAAAAGCTGAACGAGATTGCCAGGGTTAAAAGGTTTGGCCATCGTCAAAACTGAGGGAACGGCGGAGTGGGAGGAGACGGCCTCTTCAACATTCTCGTTCCGACGGAGAAAGATGTAGGCTGCTCGAGGATCAATCTCGCGGAGAAAGAGTAGCGACTCCGTCAGACCGCGTCCCTCTTGATGAAGAACGACGCCGTTGCATCGCAGGGCAGAGAGCGCGCCAATGGCATCACCGAGGGAGACAAACACCAGCACCCGAACGCCGAGCGAACCCAAGATATATCGAAGCCATTCGGTCAGCACCCGGTCTCGGGTGACGAGCCATACTATCGCCTCGCGCTGCAACGGGCTGAAGGCCCGCAGGAAGTCCTCCCGACGGGATGGCTGCGGTAGGTGTTTCATAGCTCCTTCACGCATGAGCGACGTGAAAAGCTCTCTGCTCCCGGATGACGCCATTAAGATGAGGAGGCCATCGGGCATTTGACGTCGAAGTTCCCCGAGAATGTCACGACCCGAAACTCCCGGCAGCTCGACGTCCAGTAGGACCCCGTCGAAGGTTTCCGCCTGGAGCCAATCGTAAATTTCCTCTCCGTTCGAAGCCACGGCCACCGTCATATCGTGTCGCTCAAGAGTTTCTGTGATCGCCCGTACGAATTCGCTGTCATTATCCCCGACAAGCAGATGGAGCTGGCCGACGGGCACCAGCTCATTCTCAACCGACAAGGAGTAGCTCTTGAGCATCCTTCTCCCTCCCCGCGGAGGACATCTCCCCGGTCAGTGACGCCGGCTCCGGGGGCAAAAGCGCTGGCAGCCAGATGGAAAATCGCGTTCCTTTTCCGACAGCGCTTTCACAGGTGATCTCACCCCCATGAGCCTCGATGAGCTTCTTGCTCACGGCAAGACCCAGGCCGACCCCTTTCGGTTTGGTGGTGAACAAAGGCTGGAACAAACGGGCCCTTTGTTCCTCCGTCATCCCGCAGCCCGTATCGGTGACGGTGATCTCGATCCGCTCGCCTCTGCTTCTCACCGCCACCTCAAGGTAACCGCCACCGGGCATCGCCTGGACAGCATTAGCAATCAGGTTCAAGAGCACTTGATTGATCTGGGTTGAATCCGCCATGGCCCGTACCGGTTCCTCCCCCAAACTAACCCTGAGCGCGACCGTCGAAGGAATCACCGATGATTCAATTGCCTCCTGAACCACATCCCGAAGGTCCACCTCCTCGCACATTGGCTCGCGTGTGCGGGCAAAATCGAGCAGATTGGTGATGATCCGGTTAGCAGCGGCAATCTGGTGCGCAAGGATGGCCAGGTGTTGAGCAACTTCTCCGCCGGCGCTGAGGACTCTCTTCAAAACGTAAACCGACGTCGCCATCGTGCTCAGCGGATTCCGAAGCTCGTGGCCAAGGGCACCGGCAAGGGTTCCTAAGACGGCAAGCTTCTCTCGCCGGACAAGCTCCTCGTGCGCGGCTCGGAGTTCTTCCGTGCGTTGCTCAACGAGCGCTTCGAGTTTAGTGTTCATTGCCTCAAGAGCCGCCAGGGACTCCTGAAGTTGTTTTTGCTTCTGGGCCAGGGATTGAGCCATTCGATCGAAGGCTCGTGCCAGTTCACCGAATTCATCCTCGGGATAATCGCCCGTGCTCGCCATGACGTGGCCCTGCTCGAGAGCACGAATCGCCATGAGGAGCCGTCGGATGCGGAGACCCAGAAGGTGAGGAACTCCGGCCGTGATCCCCGCAATGAGCAGGAGAGTCACAACAAGCATCACAAAGAGGAACCGATCAGCTAGCCTGGTTAACTCCCGGATGAACGAGAAAAGCCGCTGCCGTTGGCTCTGACTATATTCCATCAACTGAACGTGCGCTTGCTTCATCTCGGCCAGGGGGCGCAAAATGTCATCACGGGTCGTCGTTGGCGGATTCTCCCACCGAAAGCCGGATGCCCGATACGTCGCCATCACTGCCGAGAACCACCGATCGGACTGTTCTCGCGCCGTGCGGAGCAGAGTGCGAGCCCGGCTATCAGGCGGCTGCTCTTGTTCGGCGGCGCGATAGAGAGTCTGCAACCGTTCATGCAGCGCCGCCATCTCGCGCTCCCATTCGGGGGTCTGCCGCGCGGGCACGTCCCGTGCTTTCTCTTCAAGCTGAGAGGTCAGATGACGAATCTCATTTAAGGCAACATCGAAGCGGCTCAGCCCTCCCGCCAGGACTTCATAGCTTTGAATAAGCTCCCGTCGGATGACCCATTCAATGCCTCCGATGACCAGCACCAGCATGTAGACGAGTAACGAGCCGAAGAATACCTGACGCCCAATCTTTGTAAAAAACGGTCGCCTCATCGTCACCCCAATGCCAAGAATCATCTCCCATGCAACACAAGTTCCACACATGGGCGCTTCATGACTACCAACGGGAAAGGTCCTAGAACCATTTGAAGAGACGGGGATTAGGAGTCAGGATGAGCATTCACCGGAAAACTCTCCGCTGAACTTTCGGGAAATAGAGGTTTCATCATTGAAACACCTTTGAGCACCGCCCCTGAGACTAACTCTTTCCGTTACATGGAATTACCCTCGATTTTTCACGCCTGCAACAATTCTACTGATCCGTGCAATGGTAGGACACGCTCTCCGCAAATCAATGTCCTGGGCGCCTTTGTCAAATCTGGAGCTAAAGAGTCAACCGGGACAATCGCCCGGTCCGCTCATGTTTACTTTTGCAAAATCAGGGGGATAGGATTTGTCGCAGGAACCGATTCCTTTTTCGATGCATCAATGGCCCAGACGCTCGCCGTATCCACGACGAGATCGTTCGGACCGCCGTAGAATTGATCCAGTGCCCCATCAAGGGCGATGCTGGAGATGCTCTTCAGATTGACCTCATCCGCATCCGGCTCATAGTTTGCGGAGATGCGAGCGTACGCCACGTACACAGGAATCGGTTGCCCTTCATGGAGCTGGGCGAGAAAGGCTTGCTTGCCCGTTGCCGTCGGATTTTGCGCCTGGAGTCCGGGAATCTCACCAAACGCTGTGCTAACACAAACCGGTGCCAGGACCGCTCAGCCGCCCACGTAAACCCGTCCGATCTGCAAAAACAAAGTTCACTATCCAATCGGCTGCTCGAATCCAGCAGGCAGGGTTCGCCAGATTCGTCCTGGCATTCGGGTTTCCCCCGAAGACGACCCGCCGGACGGCATCATCATGACTGAGTGAGTATTTCGACGAACACTCGCGCCACAAGTCCCCCTCAACTGTGCGCAATCATGTCGAGTCGGCCTCCGGTACGCCAGCGAGGTTCGAGAAGTTCCCACAGCATCCCCGCATTCTCTTAGTCTTCGACAGCGTCCAGTGACCGAAGCCGACCACCGCCCGATACGTCGTATAAGCCCAGCGGAAGAAATTCTGTCCCAGGGCCCGGACCACCGATTCGGTCTTGCAGAACGTGCCGTGGACAAGGAGCAGCAACCGATCTTTCGCTGGGCTGGGCAGTCGCGTCCAGGGTCTCTGTTGGTCGAAAGCCTCCAGTCTTCCCTCAGGACTGATCATCCCCAGTCGTTCTGCAGGGACAACATCCCGGTCGTATGGCTCGACGAGCTGAAGCAGAAGCCTTTTCTTTTCTTCGCCACTGATTTTGTCAACGGTCCAGCGGGCAACAACACGAGGGTAATCCCAGAACACGCGTTCTCCCGCGAGAAGGGTGCGAACGCGGTCGCGCTGCATCGTTTGGCTCAGAGGTGAGAGCGGCAGGATCTTTCCGCCGGCGATCCACTTTGACCCAGTAACGGATGCCGTTGGGCTCTATCAGCCGCAACTTCACCTGATTGGATGATAGGAGTCGCCCTCCGCGTGTTGGCATCGAAGGGAGAAGCTCCATTGTCGGACCGATCGCCAGCTCAACAATTTGCGCGGTAGTGGCCCTGGGACGCCGGCTGGAGGAGTGTGAACGAGGGAGCAACAACGGCCGGTCCTTCTACTCGGCCGTCGCTTCTTTTTCTCCTGCGGCGTGAGGCGTCCACAGCGACTCCAGCAATCGGGGTGTGGGGTCTCCGTAGAGCACGAGACTCGCCCAGCTTGCCACCGCCCGGGGCGGCGATGTCCACCGGAGCCTCGCCCGAAGGCGCGCCCGACCAAGCGCCTCGCCGAGACTCAGTCGGTCGAAGATCAACCCTCGATAGAAATCAATCGCCACGTGCGTCGCAACTTCATCGTCCAGCTTCCAGAGCGGAGCGATATAAGCCGCCACCCCCTGATTGATGAACGCCGTTGCTAGGCCGAAGACCTCACCCTGATACCGGGCTACAATCCGTCCTGCTTCTTGAGCCGCTTCGCATGCACTGGCGAACACGAGCCAGGGTGGCGATGCCGTCCACGCCAGCGTATTGCGAATCTCTCGCGCCCGTATCACCCCATCGCTCAAAAGCCACGCGCTCGCTTCGGGGTCCCTCCCGTCAAATCGGGCGTGACCGGCATAGTGAACGATGTCGTAACGCCCCCGCCGGAGCAGGCGACGAAAATCATTCCCCGTCAGCCTCCGGCCAATCACTCGCGTCACCCGAACCGGTGGAATGCCCGCCAGCTCATCGTTCAAGCGCTCGAACGCCTCCGCGACCAGATGCGCCTCGTGCTCGGCTCCTGGCAAAGACGACGGCACAAACCCGAATCTTTTCTCCCACCGCGTCTGGAACTCGGGCGCCAGCGGGGGATTGCCGATGACGAGCACCTCGATCGGGCCCGGCCGGCGACGCGTGATCCGCCGGGCTCGCGACGCCTCCATGAAAACCTGCCGTCCGACGGCATACCGCTCGCAGATCAACCCTCGACCATCCGACATCAACTCCCACGGATACCGCATCAGCTCCCGAGGAATTTGCAATCGGAGATGTGGGAACTCCCCCTCGTTGATTGCTTCTTTGCGTTCGGCCTCCAGCCGATCTGCGAGATCTTGCAGAACGTCCTCGCCGAGCGTCCGGCCGAGCGACTCCAGATCATCCAGCACGTTCGGATTCTCATCCACGGTGGCAAGAAGTTGTTCCAGGGTGTTGACCGTTTCATCGAGCGCAGGCCGATAAATGCGGCTTTCATGCTCAGCCACAACGGCCCCTGCCACTGTGGATTCCAGCCGAAGTCGAAACATCTGCCGATCGGCGTCGGCTTCGTTCACTTGAGTATCCACAGACAGCGTCAGCGCCCGGTGCGGTCCGAGCGACTGAAATTGTCGCTTCAATCCCTCCAGCACGGAGTCCGGACTGAGCAATCGTTGCATCAATGCCTCACGCGCCGGTCCGGTCGCATCGGCGAGCATCGAACTGACGAGCCGCCACAGGACGTGCGGTTTCTCCTGAATGAGCTGAAGAGCGCCGATGAATGCCGCCCAGTGAACCTGCCGCGAAAAATTCAAATCGAGATAGTTCGAGTGGGCGAGATGAAAGCGCGGTCCGGTTTCGGCCTCGATTTCCTCGGGCGGCCGCAGGGGTGGAAAAACAATCGAAAGTCCTCGATCCGACCGAGGCCAGGCAGCGATCAGCACAGAACGATTCGAAGGAGTCCCTCGCGTGAACATGGTGAGAGACTTCTCCGCCAGCGCCGCCAACTGTCCCGCCCGCTCCCGCTGACCGTAGTCGCGGGGAGCCTCGGTCAATTTCCTGTGAAGCTCGCGCGAGAGGCTTTCGAGCAGCTCCAGCACGTCTACTGCCGGAAGACGGTCGCCGAGCCTCCAGGCATGGTGCATTCTTTCTTTGGGGCTCACGGCGTGGATCCACTCAAGCGACAACGCCGCTCGACGACACGCATCCAGCACATGCCAGTCGCCCAGACTCTGCAACAGCGCCATCGTGAGCGCGTCGAAGCCACGGGCAAAATTGGCGAGAGCCATCAGGTCTATGGCAGCCACCCGAACATCTCCTTCAGGGTAGCTTTGGGCATAACGATCTGCCACCATCTGGATGATAAGTTTCGCCAGATCGTGAACTGTGGTCGGAGTCCGCGCGAGGCATTTCTGCCACCCTGTCAGGATATGCCGATAGGGCCAGCCGTCATCGGGGACAAATCGCTGCGATGCAACCAGCACTCGGGCCAGACCTTCCATCTGATAGGCAATCTCGACGAACGCACTCGCCCCCATATCCAATCCCACGAGATCAATGGGACGATTGAGCGACGTGACGACCTCATCGAGAATGGTCCGCAGTTCCCATGCCTCCAGCGCATCATTGCTCGTTTTGTCGTGGCAGATGGAGAAAAGGTGTCGTTCGACCCAGGTCGCAAGCTCCGATTCCTTACGATTCCATCCTCGACCGGGGAGATTTTCCAGGAGGTAATACGGATTGATCCCCGGGCTACCGAAGACCACGGCGATATGATCAGCGGGCGCGTGCTCGATCCCCCAGAGCAAGAAATCCACGGCCACTTTCGGCTCACCGGTATTGATCCGACCGAGGTGCATCGTGGGCTCCGGGCACTGTCGCCGCCCCTCGGGCAGGAGATACCGTCGCGCTCCATCAGGGCGGTCATGTTGCACGACGACGTGGACATCGGGCGAGCTGCCGACGCGGCAAATCTCCTCACAATCATCCTCGATGTCTGCCGCAAGATGATTGTCTCCGCACAGGTAGAAGAAAAAGGCCCACTGTTTGCGTGCTGCCGTGACGGGACCTCTCCGTCGCACGCTAACAGCGGAGCGCGGCGTCAAGAGCCTCTGCTGCGATCTTTTACGGCGACGCATGCGATCTCCAGTCTACCCCCGGGAGGCAGGAACGTAAGGCAATCCCCCTCTGCGAATGAACCATCGCGGGCTCGAACAGTCCACGCCTGGGCCGATAATCCGCGCCACTTACTCGAGCGGCGACAAAAATGGCCGATCTAAAACCTGTTTGCGACCTTCGAGCTGGGGAACCTGGGAGAATTTTCCTTGCCGGAGCAACTCGATGGTGCGCGCGTGAAGTTCACGGTAGGTCAGTTGACCTTTCTTCTCCTTGATGGCGGCCACCAGGTGATAGGTCAATGCCCCGTTGAAGCTTCCCCCGATGTAAGCGTCCGCCGACGTCTGCGTATCTCGACAGCCGGAGATGAGAATCTCAGGGATGTCAACGAAGACGACATCCTGGCTTCTCCGCGCCCGGCGCAGGAGGTCCCGCCGTCCGCCTCGCACAACCCCGCTCAGACGACGACCTGACTCTACAGCAACGAGATCCCAGGGGCTGGGAAGGAACCGCTCTTTCGAAGGAACATCCGGCGGCTCAATCGCTCGCGTGATCGTTCCCGAATGGCAGCAGTCCATGATCACGGTCAGGTTCACGCCCGCAGGCAGTCCGTCAAAGGTCCGCCGGAGCCAGTCATCCGTCAAGGGGTCTTTCCAATCAAGATCGGTCGGACAGAGGATCTCATCCCGACGATCGGCTTCATCGCCGTCGTTATCGGGCACATTCGAGCCGTGCCCGGAGTAATGCAAGAGCAGCACATCGCCCCGGCGGGCTCGACGCACGAGCTTCTCGATCTCGCGCTGGATTCGCTTCTTGGTCGCGTCGAAATCGGTCACGATCGTGATGTCCTTGTCGGCAAAGCCATAATACCGGGTCAGTGCTCCCTTGATGTTTTTGACATCGTTGACGCAGCCACGCAAATCTGCGCCCGGAATCCGATACCGGTTGATCCCGATCAACAAGGCCCGTTTCGCCATAACACCTCCAAAATTCTCCACGGATGGGTTAACGCGGATCGTCTGATTATCCGCGTCCATCTGTAGCGAGACTTTTCGCAGGTGAGTGGCTCGTCCGTCACTCTCGGTCACCCTGAGGGTGCGGGCGAAGATAAATGAAAAACTCTTTGTTCCCGTCGCCGCCGAGGATAGGGGATTCCATAGTGCCGAGGCAAATCAGATGGAGGTCATCTTCGGCAAAGGCGCGAATCTCGCCGACGACGCGGTCATGTGTAGCAGGACTGCGGACAATCCCTCCGGGGGAGATTTCGTGACGGCCCGCCTCGAACTGCGGCTTGATCAGGGCAATAATGGCTCCTGTTGGGGCCAGAAGGGGAACCACTGCCGGAAGAATTTTCTTCAGGGAGATGAACGAGACATCAATCGTGATGAGGTCGAACCGCACGGGAAAATCCTCGGGCTTGAGGTAGCGGGCATTGAGGCCCTCGCGGACGACGACGCGAGGGTCCCGTCGCAGTCGCCAGTCAAGTTGATAGCGCCCGACATCCACGGCGTAGACGGCTGCCGCTCCGTGTTGCAACAGACAGTCGGTGAAGCCGCCGGTTCCGGCCCCGACATCGAGGCACGTCAGTCCTCGCACATCCAGACCGAACGTCCGGAGCGCCGCTTCGAGTTTCATCCCACCCCGGCTCACGTAGGGATGCAGACGACCTTTGATCTCGACGCGTGCGTCCTGCGCGACCAGCTTCCCCGGTTTATCCACAACGAGATCATCTACCAGGACGTGACCAGCAAGGATGAGAGCCTGGGCTTTGGCTCGGGACTCGACCAGTCCTTCTCGAACGAGCCGCTGGTCTATTCGCTCTTTTGTCCTCTTCGGCGTGACCACCGCCAAAAATATAGCCCAGACGCTAGACCCCGCGCATGGTCAAAGAGTCTCACTCCACGGCGGCTTCCTCCTCTCGCGGAGGAGGAGAAAACTCGCCGGGCTTCACTCCCCCTGTCAGTGGGGCCTTTGTCCCGGCGGGCTTCCATCCACCTTCAAGCGATGATCGAGATTGGCAATGCGCCAGCCGGTGGCAAAGATCAACCGCGTGATACGCGTCATCTTTTGAAAGTCGAGCTTCTCCACGTCATCGGTGGGCCGATGGTAATCCTCATGCAATCCCGTGAAGTAGAAGATCACCGGGATACCATTTCGGGCATAGTTGTAGTGATCGCTGCGATAATAGAGCCGTTCGGGATGATCCTCACGATTATAGCGGTAATCGAAGACCATCTTCTCGGTGTCCTGATTCGTCTGTTCGCTCAATTCATGCAGTTCGCGACTCAGTTTATCGGAGCCGATGAGATAAAGCGTGTTGGCGTCGCTCAGTTCCCGATTGGCCGGATTCGTATCCTGGGGAGACCGGCTGCGACCGATCATATCAATGTTCAAATTGGCGACGATGGCGGTCAGAGGTACCGTTGGGTGCATCACGAAATATCGTGATCCCAGCAGGCCAACTTCCTCGGCCGTGTGAAAGATGATGAGGATCGAGCGTTTCGGACGTTCGCCGATGGTGAATGCCTGCGCAATCTCCAGGACGGCGGATGTCCCCGAACCGTCATCATCCGCTCCGTTGTATATTTGGCCGTTACGCGTTTGAACATGATCGTAATGGGCGCTGATGACCACGTATTCGTTCCGCCGCTGGGGATCGGAGCCGTCGAGAATCCCGATGACGTTTTGCGTCTCGTAGCGCTGGTTCTCAAAGGCCACGTCCAGCCGGGCCATGAGGCCGAGGGATTTCGGCTCGGGTAACGAGTCCGATGAACTTAACGCCTCCGGCGATATCCCAGCCGCCGCACAAAGTTCGGCGGCGAGCTCGGGTCCGGCGAAAACGATTACAATCGGGCTTGAGGGTGTCGGATCATCGCTGGCAAGCGAAACTTGTTCTGCCACCCCGGAGCCCCCAAAACGAGGCAGAGGACCCTCTTGAGGACTACGCAGAAGAATAATCGCCTGCGCCCCCCGCGCAGCAGCGGTAGCAACTTTTTGATTCCAGGGATAGTTTCGAGAGGTCAGCGGCGCACCGTCTCGCGTCACAGCAGGGACGGTGCTGAATGTGGCGACGACGATCTTCCCCTTCACATCCATCTTGGCATAGTCGTCATAGTTGACCTCGGGCAGGCTCACCCCGTGCCGCACGAAGACCATTTCACCGTCCAGAGTCCGAGTCCCGCGCGCACCGAACAAAATGAAATCCCTTCCATAGGAAAACGTTTTCTTGCCCGCGGGTCCTGTGATCTCAAGGCGGGTTCGATCGGGGACGAGCCGCCTCACGCTAATGTCGAATTTCTGGAAGAACGATCCGTCGGCGGCGCCGCCGCGATAGCCGTACCTTCGGAGCTGCGATGCCAGATAGCGCGCCGCGATATGATTGGATGAGCTGGCGACATAACGCCCTCCCAATTCATCCGATGCAAGAAATTCAACGTGAGCCCGGAGTTCTTCCGGGGTAATGCTCTCGAGCGCTGCTGCCGACGGCAGGGGGCGCGTTGATGAGTCTCCCCACCCCCGGGCAACCACGGGGAGAAGAACCAGTGCTACCACCAGCGATTTCTTCACTGCTCGATGTTTCATAAGCTTCCTCCGAAAATAGCCGCAGATTTCACAGATCTGCACCGATGGACCCGTCCGAAAATTAATTGGTGCAACCCGTCGCTTGTGTTTCATCGCATCCGGGCGTCGCCTGAGCGTCGTGAAAAACTTCCCCGAGAAAGCGTCGCAGGCCGTCCTGCCTGTGCACCGTCGCCGACTCGGACGACTCCGTTACGATTCCCTCCCGAAAGGCCGCGCAGGTCCCTCCGGCGTGCACGTTTATGCCTTCCCTATGGGTAATCTGTTGGCCTTTCATAACAAAGGCGATATTATAGGGCTAGAGGACGGAGGTGGAAAAGGCCAACAAAAGAGCCGTCGGCAACAGGGAGAATCAAAGCCCTCCCGAAGGCATCGTAGGACGTCGGCGGTGTCCGTTCTTGACCGTGATGGAGGGAGAAGGGCCGGTGCTGCTGAGGAAACGGGGCGTGTAATTTTCCGACTTTTTCTCCCTTTGAACTGTCCAAAGAGATGGCTGATCGGGGGATGCGAAGGGAGCACAAGACGAGTCAGTTGATGCGGGACGTGGGGGACCTCATGGAGCTGTCAGACGAGCAGATCGTACAACGCACGCTAAACGGTGAGACCGAAGCCTTCGGGCTTCTCATCAAGCGTTGGGAGAAGAAAATCTACAGCCTTGCCCTTCGGATGCTCGGGCAGAGCGAAGACGCGAGAGATGCGGCACAGGACGTTTTTCTCACCGCCTATCGAAACTTGCGCCAGTTTCGCGGAGATGCACGATTTTCTTCCTGGCTCTACCGTATTGCCATCAACTGCTGCTATAACAAGCTCCGCGAGAAGCAGGCCGAGCACACGTCCCTTGACGAAGCAACCACGATTGCGGTCGAAGATCCGGTCGTGAGTCGAATTCACCGTCAACAACTGGCCGAGCGAGTGCGCCGGGCAGTGCACGCTCTTCCTCCGGAACTCCGGCAGGTCGTCATCATGAAGGAGTACGAAGGACTGACATTTGCCGAAATCGCGGAGATTTTGAACATCCCGGTCAGCACGGCCAAGACCCGACTCTATACCGGGCTGGATCAGTTGCGAAAGCGACTGACATCGGTCAAAGATGCTTTGTAAGCGATACACAGGAGGATGAGAGAACCATGACGGAAAATCTTCATCAGCAGGCTCCTCCGTGCGAGTTCAAGGAGCAGCTTGTCGCCTACCTCTATGGCGAACTGGCCCCGGCACAAACACGCGCATTTGAAGAACACATGAGGGAGTGTGCGAGCTGTCGCCGGGACGTCGAGGACTTTCGATCTGTCCGACAGATGCTCAGTGTGTGGGAGGTCAACGAATCTCCTCGAGTGATCGTCCAGGTGAAGGAGAGCTTCTGGCAGGCGCTGGTGCAGGTGTTTCGGACCGCACCCGCGTGGGGAAAGCTCCTCGCAGGTGCGATGGCGACGCTCGTGATCCTGGCCATCTTTAATGTTCAGATCGAAGTGTCACGCACGACCGGCTTCCGATTTCGCGCCAGTCTTCTTCCCGTCCGGACGGACACGCAGATGGAAAACCGCCAGGGGCTTGACCAGCAGCAGATCGCAGCCATTCTCGATGAAAAATTCCGACAGTTTCAGCAACAACAGCAAGAGCGCCTGGTGTCTTCTCTGGAGGAAGCCGTGCGACAGATCCAGGCTGAGCAGACGGTCACTCTAATGGATCTTGTTCAGAAGTTGCAAGACCAGCAGCGACAACAACTCGCGGGCGTGCTACGAGAACTGGAAACACCCCGCACAGAGGCATTGACCTTCACCGATATTTTCTTTGATCGCGGGGGGAACTAAACCAGAGAAAGGGAGCAAGAGCATGCGAACGATACTCGGTATCATTGCCGCTGGTGGAATCATCGGCGGTTGCCTTTTGGGGTGGTCCCGGGCAACAGCGGTTCTCGCTGGGCAGGCCGGGCGACCAACGAAGGCGACCGAGCAACTGCGATCGCGAACGGGTGTGGATCGCCCTGCTCCGGTTCCGGCCGAGCGCCCGGAAGCGCCAGGTCCCCTGCAGGAGCAAAGTTTGCTCGCGCAACCACAGGCCCAGACTCCGGTGCTCAATCGTATGGCGATCATTCGCCTGCTCAATCTCTCACCGGAGCAACTACGACGCATCCAGGACGTTCGCCGACGTCTCGGCCCCCATCTCGAGAAAGCCCGTCAAGAGGTGGAGGATCGCCGGGATGCTCTCCGCGAAGCCACCTATGGCGAAACATTCAATCCCTCCCTCGTCGAACAACGCCTTCGAGAGCTGATCGAGGCGCAAAGCGAACTGATTCGCCTGGAGACTCAACTGGAGATTGAATTTCGCAACGTGCTGACTCCCGAACAGCTCGCCGAGTTCCGCAAGATTCGAGACGAAGAACTCGCCATTCGTCGCATGCGTCGGGAAGCCCGCGAGCGAGAACGGCGGCTTCAGGAGCGGTTGCGACGGGCACTTCAGCGACCGCCGCAGATGTAGCGTAGAGTTTCAAGTTTGACAAAGAACGACAGGCTGGAAAGCTCGTGTCCCTCCTGCTCCAGCGCAGAGCTGAACCTTCCGCTCCCCTTCGTACCCAGACGGTCTAGCCTCAGTTGACCGATCGGTTTTACTCCCTGGCCCGAGCGGCCTCGATCCGCTGAATCTATGTGCCGAGCCTCTCGGCTTGACGCCTGAATCTTCCATCGGCGATATTAGACCCTTGATCGCAACTTCCGGGGAGTCTGCAACCGGGACGGGAATGAACATCCTTAAACTCATCCTCTATGAGCTTCAAGAGGGGACGGTGCTGGCCTGGCGGGCATTCGCCGCGCTTTTCACCCGACCCCGGTACTTCCGAGATATGCTCAATCAGATGGACACGATCGGTGTGGGGAGCCTGGTGATCGTTCTGCTAACGGGATTTTTCACTGGAGCTGTACTTGCCCTACAAACAGGTATGACGATGTCGTCGCTCGGGGCCAAAGGATTCACCGGACGCCTGGTTGCAACGTCATTGCTGCGGGAGCTGGGACCGGTGTTGACGTCATTGATGGTGGCGGGTCGCGTGGGGTCGGGCATTGCCGCGGAACTCGGTACGATGCTCGTCAGCGATCAAATTGACGCCATGCGTGCTCTGGGCACCGACCCCATACGGAAGTTAGTCACCCCCCGAATGGTTGCTTTGCTGGTGATGGTTCCGGCCCTCACCATCATTGCCGTCATGGTCGGGACGGGAGGAGGGCTGGTCGTGGCCGTAACGCTTTTGGGCCTGCCCTATACACAGTACACCAGTTCCGCCAAACTGGCGTTCAAATTGAACGACGTGACGGGGAGTCTGATCAAGGCTCTGGTCTTCGCCTTCATCATTGCCGTAGTCGGCTGTCGCGCTGGTCTGCGTACAAGCGGAGGAGCGGTCGGCGTCGGACGTTCCACGACGCAATCGGTGGTCGTGGCTTCGATCCTGATTCTGGTGGCCGATTTCTTCATCACCCGTGCCCTGCAAATTTTCCTGCCCCCCGGTCAATAAAGGGCGACCGGAGGATGGGACTCTTCATTTGGAAGACGGGCCCATGCCCGGATGAGAATCTGAACCACAGACGTGCACGGAAGGACGCAATGAAGCGAGACAATCCGTGTTCATCCGTGTCCGTTTGTGGCGAATTTCGGAGGAGTCTATGCCGACACGGAAAAAGATCACCTTCAGTGAACTCAAGGTGGGAATCGTCGTCCTGGTGGCCATCGCCCTGCTCATCTTTATGATCCTCACGGCCAGCGGCGAAATCGGCTTCATTCGTGAGGAATTTCTCGTGCGGGCGCGGGTCGCCGAGGTGGACGGGCTGATCCCCGGCAACGAAGTTCGTCTTGCCGGTGTCCGCGTGGGAAATGTCGTCGAGGTGAAGTTCGGCGAAATTCCCACCCGCCCCGAAGACCCCAACACGGTGGAGATCGTCATGCGGGTGAATCCGGAGATCGCCCGCGAGCGCATCCGATCGGATTCGGTCGTCACGCTGGGCTCCATCGGACTGCTCGGGGATAAAGTGGTTGAGATTTCGCCGGGAACGAAGAACGGCAAGCCCATTCAAAGCGGCGACTACCTCCAAAGCGCGCCGGGGACAAACATCCGGAAGATCATCTCTGGCGTGGATCCCCTCATTGCTGACCTGACGGACACTGCCGAGCAAATCAGGCAGATGGTCTTGCGCATCAACCAGGGACAGGGGACGGTGGGAAAGCTCATCCGCGATCCCAAAGTGTACGAAGACCTCGATGCCACCATCATCGAAGCCCGTGATCTGGTTCGGCGAATCCGTGAGGGCGAGGGGACAGTAGGTCGGCTCATTAATGATCCAACCCTCTACGACGACTTGAAGCGAGCAGTGACTCGACTCGAGCGCGTCACCCGCGAGATTCAGGAAGGACAGGGGACAATCTCCCGGTTGCTCCGGGAACCCGACGTCTACGACAGTCTCAACCGGACGATGAAACGGGTGGAGGAGATCGCCGAGCGCGTTGATACGATCGCCACCCGGATCGAAAAGGGTGAGGGGACGGTCGGTCGCCTGATCAACGATCCCGCCTTACATGAGGACGCCCGCGTCATGGTCGCCAACATGAAGGAGATCAGCGGAAAGATTGAGACTGGCGAGGGGACTCTGGGCGCTCTCGTTCATGATCGCCAGCTCTACGATAATCTCAATTCGCTCTCATCAGAACTTGTGCGCTTGCTTTACGATTTCCGGCAAAATCCGGGTAAATTCTTGCGATTTAAGATCTCGATATTCTGATTCAGGCTCGGAGCGTTCTCATCTATTTTTGACAACAGGAGGATGATCAATGCGGAACCATGCAAGGTGGTGGATGACCTGCCTTCTTGTCATCTGCGGTGCGGGACTGCTGCTTACAATCACCGGTTGTCGCCGCGAGGAGCGAGCAGAGTTTCAGCCGGAGATTCTGCCCCTACCCGAGGGATTAGCCGGATATGAGGCGATGGAAATCCCTCCCGATAATCCCCAGACACCGGAGAAAGTCGCCCTCGGGCGTCAACTGTTTTTCGACAAGCGGCTGAGCGCCGATCAGTCACGGTCGTGCTATTCCTGTCATTTGAATGAAAAAGGATTGAGCGATGGGCTGCCGACGGCCATCGGAGCACTGGGGAAAAAACTCCCGCGCAACAGCCCGACGCTCTGGAATATCGGTTATCACAAAGAGTTCTACTGGGACGGTCGGTCGTCACCGCTGGAGAAACAGATCAATGCAGCCTGGACCGGTCCCAACATGAGCGCCAAACCGGATGAGATCGCCGCCAGGCTCAACAGCATCGAAGGTTATCGAAAGCAATTCCAGCGGGTCTTCGGCACCGATGCCACTCCCGAAAATATCGTCAAAGCCCTGGCGGCGTATACGCGGACAATCATCGGAGGCAAAACAGCCTACGATCGCTATCGCCTGGGGGATAGCACGGCTCTCAGCGAAGAAGCCAAACGCGGCCTGGAGGTGTTCAAGCGGGTCGGCTGCGATCAATGTCATGCGGGGATTCTGTTCACCGATTTGCAGTATCACAACGTTGGCATCGGGATGGATAAGCCCGAGCCTGATCTCGGCCGCTTCAAGGTGACCAACCAGGAGAGAGATAAAGGGGCATTCAAGACGCCCACGCTGCGGGATGTGGCCCGCTCGGGCCCCTATTTCCACGACGGCAGCGTAGCGACATTGGAGGAAGCGGTTGATCTGATGCTCGCCGGTGGCAAACCGAATCCCTGGCTGGACAGGGTCAATCTCAAACCGGCCAAGATCACTCCTGAGGAGAGGCAAGCTTTGCTGGCGTTCCTTCGCTCATTGACCGAGGAAGGTCAACTTAAAGAGCCACGGCTGCCCGAACAGTGATTCTCGTTCCGGGGAGCGAGCCGCCCTATGACACCGAAATGAAGGCTCGCTCCTCGGCCCCGAAACTCCTGTGGGGCTCGGCCCACTGCAAGGAAATCGCCAGTTGCCTCCCACCTCTCTACGCCTTCGTCCCGTGGTGCGGCGAATGGGTGCGACATGTGACGCATCGAAAAGAATGTGATCCCCGGCTCGCCACGCTTCACCTGTATCTGAACTCTATCGGCCGTGGGTGCACAATCTCTTTGTGCGAATCAGGAGGCGAACATCATATTCGACCGTCCACGTTGACATTGATTGCTGTTGCCTTCTATAATTGGCTCCGGATTTTGACGCGGGGTGGAGCAGTCTGGAAGCTCGTTGGGCTCATAACCCAAAGGTCGGTGGTTCAAATCCACCCCCCGCAACCAACCCCCGCAGGAAATGCCGGCCGAACCCATCTCGCTGCAACAGCACTTTATATCTCAGGCGAACGCCCGAAGACGGCACCCTTTGCCGAAAACCGGCATCTGAACGCTGGCGTTTCCAAAATTCGTGACCTTGACTCTCGCCAGAGGGCACCTGCTCGCTAACATCATAGCTCGCCGGACCGGGGATCGGTTCGTGACCTGTTCAATCCAACGATTGCTCCGCCGTTCGTTCATTACGCGGCTGACCTTAGATTCGAGCCCCCCTCCGAATCATAATGGGCCAGCCGCAGAGATTCACGCGAAATTTCTCCACGCCGAAAATCCGTGGTGAGATCTCTAAGCTGAGGTCAGGGTGCTCTCCCGACCTTGACAAAGGAACCGAATGTGATTAACTAGAGGCCCGATGATGCTCGCGCTCACATACAGTCCTGCTCATTGCGAGGTGTACCATGGAACGTCGAGTGCTCGTGCTCTTGCTCCTGCTAATGCTCGTGTGGCCTTCCCCATCCATTGCGACAGCGGCACAATCGGTTTTCTGGCAGCCGACAAACGGACCTTCACGGAAGGCTGTGTTCTCCCTAATCGTCGGTGACTACCTCTTTGCGTCGGCCTATGGTGAAGGAGTCTTTCGTTCGGCCGATGACGGCGAAACCTGGGAAGTCCTCACCACAGGTCTCACCAGCCTCAATGTCATTTCTCTCGCTTTTAATCCCGTAACGGGATCGCTCTTTGCTGCCACCGGGGGGCTCGTGGATGGCGCGGGCGTGTTTCGCTCCCGGGACAATGGAGAAACGTGGACACCCGTCAACAGAGGCCTGACAAAGCTCAACGTTGTGTCGCTGCTGATCACGCCGACGGGAACCGTGCTGGCCGGCACATACGGCGCCGGTATCTTCCGGTCCTCAACTGATGGTGACCGGTGGATGGCCGTGGGGCCATCGGGGACGACGATTACGACATTCGCCATCACCCCGCAAGGACACCTCCTTGCCGGTTCTGGCAATCTTTTTGGCGGGCAGGGGCGAATCTTCGCTTCCAGCGACGAGGGAATGACGTGGGCTTCGGTGAGCACATTCCGAACTAGCATCACCTCTTTGCTGAGCGATTCGCATGGCCATCTGTTCGCAGGAACCGGTAGCCTCAGCGGAGGTGATGGGGTCTACCGATCAGACGATCAAGGCCGAACATGGGTGCCGCTCAGCTTGCGTCGGATGAACATTCTGTCACTGGCCCGGAACGAGAGGGACGATCTTTTCGCCGCCTCCGCTAACCTGAACGGGCCGGGAGCCGGCGTTTTTCGCTCGCTCGATGACGGCCTCACCTGGTCCAGTATCGGGTTGCAAGGGATGAACGTTCTTTCGCTAGCGGTTCGCTCCGATGGCTATCTCTTCGCGGGAAGCGGCGTAGGTCGTGTTTTTCGCAGCCGGGAATCAACACTCCGCGAGTGAACGCCTGCCCGGGACCAGGAGCCCGCGCACCACCCTCACAAGGCAAAGAGGGGGGGTCCGTCTGGTCACCGCCATCGGGTAGCCTGACGGAAATGGTCTGATTGTGAGGCCTCTTTGCTGCGAGAGCGAAGGGGCAACATCCGGAGTCCCTCAATCTGCTCGGTCCTGGACCCTCAGGGGGTATAGTCGGCTAGCATCTCTCTTTTGTTTCCGCTAGAGTTTTTCGCTCCATTTACCGTCGAAGGGCGAGGGAGCAATGAAAAAGACTGTCGGTGAAATTGCCGCACTTGTCGGAGGATCAGTCCTCGGCGATGCCTCGCTGGAAATCGGCGGCGTGGCCAGCCTGGAGGAAGCAGCGCCAGGGGACATCGCTTTTATTGATTCGGAAAAGTACGACACGCAGGCAATGATGTCGCGGGCGTCTGCGGTAATCGTCCCCGAAGGTCACGCGCTGGAAGGCAAGACGGTCATTCAGGTCCGGCATCCCCGTCGGGCCTTCGCCCAGGTCGTGCTGCTCTTCCATCCGCCGCGCCGCCCGCCGGTGGGCATTCATCCAACTGCCGTTATCGCCGACAATGTCGTCGTACCCGAAAGCGCATCCATCGGTCCTTATGTCGTTATCGAGGACGATGTGCGCATCGGTGAGAGGGTCATCATTGGCGCCGGCGTCTTCATCGGGGCGCGGGGCATAATCGGAGATGACACGATCATTCATCCCCACGTCACAATTTATCACGACGTAACCATTGGTGCGCGTGTGACGATTCATGCGGGAAGCGTGATCGGCGGAGACGGATTTGGCTATTTTCTGGTCGAAGGCACATACCATAAATTCCCTCAGATCGGGAGCGTCATCATCGAAGACGATGTCGAGATCGGAACCAACGTCACCATTGACCGGGGGACGCTCGGCGCAACCATCATCCGTCGCGGGACGAAGATTGATAATCTCGTTCAGGTGGCACACAACGTCGTCATCGGCGAAGATACGGTGATCGCCGCACAGACGGGCATTGCCGGCAGCTCTCACATCGAGGATCACGTTGTCATCGGCGGGCAGGTGGGAATTGGCGATCACGTTCGCATCGGACGGAAGGCCGTTCTCGGAGCACAGGCGGGAATTCCCAGCGGCAAAAGAATCCCGGCGAGCGAATTCGTCTGGGGGACACCGGCGCGGCCGATGCGTGAGTTTAAGTCGCAGTACGCGCATCTCGTGCGCCTGCCCCGACTGGCGGCGCAGGTGGAGGACCTGGCGCGACAGGTGGCCGAACTTAAGAAGAACGCGAAAGACCAAAGGCCAACCTCGTGACCCATCGGCAGCCGCAGGCTGCCGGCAGTGCTAACCTGGCGTGCCAAGGGGGCCAACTCCGGAGATTTTCATTCCAGCCGGAGTGGTACATCTGGTCCTCCGGATACTGGAGGAATCGGTTTGATCGTCAGGACCCGGACGTGCTGCTCTCCACGAAAGTTACCCTGTTTGATCTTCACGGGCAAAACGCGCCGGGTGGTACTGATGAACCGTTCCGTTCCGGACACCACCCAGTCCTTTGAGTCTGGCATTGAAGCAGCGTTTCATGGCGCAGAATTTTTGGTGAGCCGGTGAGAGCCCGTGCTAGGGCTGAGCTTTCCTCTGGCCTGGCGAACCTTGCAGTCCGATTTGTCGGAGGGTGCGTTCGACCGGGCCCCGCAACCGGTCATCCAGCCGAAATGCGGTCTGGAAATCTCGCTCGGCTTCCATCTCCCGGCCTAAGGTAAATAGCGCCAGGCCCCGGTTCGCATACGCCAGCGCGTGGCGGGGATCCAGATGGATCGCCCGATCGAAATCTGCCAGAGCGTCTTCCACACGACCCTGGTCCCGTTTGACCAATCCCCGATTGCAATAGGCCGCACCGAAGAATGGATTGATCCGGATGGCAGCATCGAAATCTTCCACAGCGCCGGCCAGATTTCCGCTCTCATATCGAGCGGCTCCGCGATTACTGTAGGCTTCCGCCGAATCGGGCTCGATCTCAATCGCTTTGTCGAAATCGGCAAGCGCCTCCTGTAACTGTCCCTGGTTTCGTCTGGCGAGACCTCGATTGTTGTAGGCCGCAGCCGATCCGGGATCCAGTGCAATGGCTCGACTGTAATCGGCAATGGCCAGGTCAAGCTCGCCCTTGAGCTGATAAACATTTCCGCGGTTGATGTACACCTGAGCCATATCCGGAGCCATGCGAATACTTCGGGTGAAATCCTCAATCGCGCCGTCCAGATCTCCCACGGCTCTTCGAGCCACTCCCCGATTGTAATAGGCTCGTGCGTTGAATGAATCGGCAATGAGAATCAGCTCCAGGTCGGCGTCGGAGCCGACCCCGGGGTGAATCATCGGCGAGCGATTATCCCTGTCAGCCCTTACCGGGAGATTGGAATTGATCTGAATGGCCCGGCTGAATTCCTCGATGGCCGCATGAAAGTCACCCTTCCGATAGCAGTCCAGTCCACGCTGAAAGTGTTTTTCCGCGGCTCGAGTTTGCGCCCAGGCCCGGCAAACTCCACACGCAAAGAAGAACATCACGAGCGGAAAAACAAGAGAACGGAACGCGCTTTTCCTTTGATCGCCCATAGTCTCCTCTCTTTCGACACATCCGACATCCCTTAGCGACAGGGGGTGTTGTCGTCAATGTTCCTGTCGGTGATCAGGTATTGGCCGCCCCCTTGACTCAAGGGAACAACCAGCGCGGCGCTGCCCGTGCGGCGACTGAGATCAATCGTCCCTTTAACCA
>DATLZR010000010.1 GCA_035573895.1 Blastocatellia bacterium
TTGTTATAGCGTTCGCCGGCCGTGATGACACCGTCCTTGACCTGTCGCTCGACGGCCGCGACCTCCTTCTGCGCCTGTTTGATGATCTCGGCTTTCGCCTCCGGCACGACCAGATCGTCAATGCAGAGGGAGATGCCCGACCTGGTGGCATAGTAGAACCCGAGGTCCTTGAGGCTGTCGAGCAAAACGATCGTCTTCTGGTGCCCCAGCCGGAGGAAGCAATAACGGACGAGCGATTGCAGCCCGGTCTTCTTCATCACGCCGTTGATGAAGGGCATTCCCTCCGGCAGATGATCATTGAAGATCACCCGTCCGACGGTCGTATCAATCAGTTGCCCGCTGACTTCGTAAACGGGAGCGTTGACCACATCCTGATTGTCGCGCTGACGCTCGAGATCAATAAGGCGACCGTCGTAGCGAAGCTTGATGGAGGTTTGCGTCTCGACATAGCCCGCATCGAGCGCCAGCATCACTTCCTCCATGGAGGCGAACCGCATGCCCTCGCCGCGCGCGCCCGGTTTCCGCCGGGTCAAATAGTAGAGGCCGAGCACAATGTCCTGGGTGGGAACGGCAATCGGTTGCCCGCTGGCCGGCGAGAGAATGTTGTTGGTGGCGAGCATGAGGACCGACGCCTCCACCTGCGCCTCCGGCGACAGCGGAATGTGGACGGCCATCTGATCGCCATCGAAATCGGCGTTGAAGGCCGTGCACACGAGCGGATGAATGCGAATGGCCTTCCCCTCCACCAGCACCGGCTCGAAGGCTTGAATCCCCAGCCGATGGAGCGTGGGGGCTCGATTGAGCAGCACCGGATGCTCGCGGATGACCTCTTCCAGCACATCCCACACGATGGGCTCCTGCTTCTCGACGACTTCCTTGGCCACCTTGACCGTGCTGACGTATCCCTTCTTCTGCAGCAGATGGAGGATGAACGGCTTGAAGAGTTCGAGCGCCATCTGCTTGGGCAAGCCGCACTGATGGAGTTTCAGTTCCGGCCCGATGACGATGACCGAGCGACCGGAATAATCCACCCGTTTGCCCAGGAGATTCTGACGGAATCGGCCCTGTTTGCCCTTGAGCGAATCGGCCAGCGATTTGAGCGGCCGATTATTGGCTCCCTTGATGACGCGCCCGCGCCGACCGTTATCCAGCAGCGCGTCAACGGCCTCCTGCAACATTCGTTTCTCGTTGCGGATGATGACCTCCGGCGCTTTCAGCTCCAGCAGCTTGGCCAGCCGATTATTCCGATTGATGACGCGCCGATAGAGATCATTGAGGTCGGAGGTGGCGAACCGCCCGCCATCGAGCGGCACCAGCGGTCGCAATTCCGGCGGGATGACCGGCAGGACCTCCAGGATCATCCATTCCGGACGATTGCCCGACCGACGAAAAGCATCCACGACCTTCAACCGCTTGGCATACTTCAATCGCTTCTGCTGCGAGGGATCGGTCTTCATCTTCTCGCGCAGCTCTTCGGCCAGCGACTCCAGGTCAACCTGGGCAAGAAGCGTGCGGATGGCTTCCGCTCCCATGCGCGCAATTTCCGGACCGAACCGGCCGGGGAACTCCTGCACCAGCCGGCGATACTGCTCCTCGCTGAGCAGCTCTTTGTACCGGATGGGCAGACCGAGGCGGACCAGTTCCTCATCGGGCTTCACCACGATGTAGGATTCGTAGTAGAGCACTTTCTCCAGATCGCGCAAGCTGAGGTCGAGCAGTTGGCCGATGCGCGAGGGCAAGCTCTTGAAGAACCAGACGTGAGAGCAGGGGCTGGCCAGCTCGATGTGCCCCATCCGCTCGCGCCGCACGCGGCTGAGCGTCACCTCCACACCGCATTTATCGCAGACGATCCCCCGATGCTTGGCCCGCTTGTACTTGCCGCAGAGGCACTCGTAGTCATTGATCGGGCCGAAAATGCGAGCGCAAAACAACCCGTCTCGCTCCGGCTTGAACGTGCGATAGTTGATCGTCTCCGGTTTGGTCACCTCGCCGTGAGACCAGGAGCGAATCTTTTCGGGCGAGGCCAATCCGATACGAATCGCTTCAAAATCAAGTGTCGTTGTCGTTCGATCAAATCGCTTGGCAAACATCGGTTCCTCCTTGCCCGGGGGTGGGGAAGCCCTCAGTCTTCCTCCATCTTACCCCCGATCAATTCCACATCCAGGCACAGTCCCTGAAGCTCGCGCATGAGAACGCTGAACGATTCCGGGACGCCCGGTTCAAAATCGTAATTGCCATTGACGATCCCCTCGTAGATGCGGGAGCGACCGGCGACATCGTCGGACTTGGCCGTGAGAAGTTCCTGCAAGGTATAGGCCGCGCCGGAGGCCTCCAGCGCCCACACCTCCATCTCGCCGAATCGCTGTCCGCCGAATTGAGCTTTTCCGCCGAGCGGCTGTTGTGTGATGAGCGAGTAGGGACCGATCGAACGAGCGTGAATCTTATCGTCCACGAGGTGGCTGAGCTTCATCATGTAGATGTAGCCGACGGTCACCTTTTCGTCGAAC
>DATLZR010000011.1 GCA_035573895.1 Blastocatellia bacterium
GTCGCGGAAGCCCGCGCCGCAGCGCAAGCCGCTGCTTTAGCCATTGCTCTCGGCGGCCCGCTTGCTTACGCTGCCGCTATTGCCCGGGCATCGGCGGCCGCGCGCGCCTGGGCCTCGGCTCAAGCTGACTGTCAGGCGATCGCTGCAGCCTTCGCCAGTGCCCAGGCAGCGGCAAATGCCTCGGCTCGTGCACTGGCACTTGCCCAGGCAGCCGCCAGCGCTGGAGCGTATGCCGCTGCCGTCGCCCAGGCTGCCGCTTCCGCTGCGGCCAGTGCGGCGGCGAGCGCGGAAGCCTCCGCCATGGCCAATGCCTCTGTGCGTGCCTCCGTGACGGCTCTCGTTGATCCATCGTGCAAGGATAACTTTTGTCAGCAAAGACAGCTCTCCCGCGAAGTTCGCATCGCATCGGATCAGAGCTTCACCATCGCTGCGCCGAGCGAGCTGGCGACGCTGGCACAGCACGGCGTGATTCAGTTTGCCTGGGAAGGCGATGTTGCACCTTCGGGACTCACGCTCGATCAGCGTAGCGGAGCCCTTTCCGGAGATGCCCGAGCTCTCACTCATCAGTCCTCTCCGCTGACGATCATTGCCCGCGATGCTGATGGATGCGAGCTGGCACGTTATACACTCACGGTTGTCGTCGAAGGCGACAACGTCTCGGGGAAGTAGTCGGCGCCCGGCTTCTCTCGCTCCGGCATTAAGCGAGTGACAGCGCGAGAGGGGAAAGGGAAGTCACCTTCTTTCCCTCCTCTAAACTGTTGCCGAAGATGCCAGCGTCAGGACACTACAGGGTCTTTCGCCGCCCAACCGATGGCGTCCTGAGTAAGGTACCTTTCCTCGGCGGGTTCGGCTAGAATGCTCCCTCGTAACTTTTGTTGAAGGAGGGAGCGATGAAACATCGCCTTGTGCTTCTTGCTTTCGCCCTGGCGATGCCTTCGGCGAAGGTCGCCGGACAGGACATTCCCAAACTTCCACCCTTACGCGAGCAGGCGGCGGTTCAACAGGCATGGCTGAAGGCGCGATTGGAAACGGTGCTGCCGAAACTCATGCGGGAAAACAACGTGGATATGTGGATCGTTGTCTGTCGGGAGTACAACGAGGACCCGGTCTTTTTCTCTCTGGTTGCGCCCACAACGTTTGCTGCCCGGCGGCGAACGATCTACGTCTTTTTCGATAGGGGACCCGACAAAGGGGTTGAGCGGCTGGCGCTCGGCGGTGGCGATCAAGGTGGGCTCTATACGGTGTATCGCGATCCCGAGACAGAACAACGCGAACTCTGGGGTCAATCGCAATGGGCGCTTTTGAAGAAGGTCATCAGTGAGCGCAATCCGCGGCGCATCGCCATCAATATTTCTCACACTCATGCGTTTTCCGATGGGCTCTCCGCTGGTGAATACGAGCAGCTTCAAGAGGCTCTTGGGCCGGAACTCACCGGGCGGCTTGTCCGGGCCGAACGATTGGCTCTCGACTACATTGCCCTGCGCGTGCCGGATATGCGGGTGTGGTACGAACGTATTATGGAGATCGCTCACGGGTTGATTGCACGGGCCTTCTCGCGTGAGGTGATCACACCCGGCGTCACGACGACCGAGGATGTCGTGTGGTGGTTGCGTCAGCAACTGGCCGATCGAGGACTGGGGACATGGTTTCACCCGACGGTTCGGGTCCAGCGGCGGGGAGGAGAAGATCCTCAGATTCTCAGGCCCTCGGGTCCTGTAGTCATTCAGCGAGGCGATGTTCTGCACGTTGATTTCGGCATCAAGGCGATGGGGCTCTGCACCGACACCCAGCACATGGGCTACGTTCTGCGCGAAGGCGAAACGGAACCACCTCCTGGGATTCAAGCCGCCTTGCGTGTGGCCAATCGTCTGCAGGACATCGTCATGGCGGCCATGAAACCCGGTCGGACGGGCAATCAGGTCCTGGAAGAAGCCCTGCAACGGATGAAAGCTGAAGGCATCAACGGATCGGTTTATTCTCACCCGATTGGAGATCACGGCCACGGGGCGGGTCCCCTCATCGGACTGTGGGATCGGCAAGAGGCGATCCCCGGTCGAGGAGACGTCCCCCTTCGGCCGGACACGTGGTATTCGATCGAACTGTCCGTGCGGGTTCCGATTCCCGAGTGGGGAGGCCAACTGTTATGGGTCGCGCTCGAAGAGGATGCCGCGCTGACAAGTGACGGCACGATGTCGTGGATTCTTCGCCGCCAGGAAAAATATCACCTGGTGAAGTGACGAGGAGGCATTCATCGGGACTCCCGGGAGCCATTACGCGCTGCGGAGATTTCCGGCGACGAAACCGGTGCTTCCTCCCATCGAGAAACCCAGAGGGGATCGGAATGCGCGCGAATCTCCTCTTTGAGACGGTAATATCTCTCGGCGAAGATCCGCTTCTCTTCCTCAGTCAATGAGGGCGTTCCGGGAGCCACTGCCGGGCTGGAGATAACGCCGTCGAGCAGGAGGGCATACTTGAGGCAGGCGATGAGCTTGGAGACTTTTCGCCCCCGCTGCGTGAAGGTGTACGTGTTACGGAATGATTCCAGAAGGTTGCGGTACCGATGCATCGCTTCCTCATCACCGGCATAGCAGACGCGCCAGGCTTTCTGCCATTCTCGCGGGAAGACATTGGCCGGGCCCGAGACGACGCCAATCGGCATAGCGTGGTGGAGGAGGTAGAGGTTCCAGTACTCCCGAATCTTGCCGAGAAGCCCTCGCGTCGGTTGAAACAGGTCGAAGATAAGCGACGCTTGCCCGACGTAGATGCCGAACTCATCCTTTTCGTTGAAGTGGAGCGATGCCTTCGTGTAGTGGCCCAGCACCTTTCGTGGAGCTGAGACCTTCATCCCGCAGATAAATTCCAGCCGGCTCAGCCGTTTCACGTCGCGGGTGCGAATGTGGGGCACCTGGGGATTGATGGCGATGTCGGCATTGTCGTAGAGAAAGAGCGGCAGCAGTTTCCCCTTTCGCTCGAAAAGCGCGACGACGTCCCGTTGGAAGAAGCGCACTACATCATCCAGGTCCCGAATCGAAAGCGGGGCAATGACGCCAGCATCGGCGCCGAGGTCGAGGGCGACCTCGAGATTAGCAAGAGTTTCGGCTCGTGTTGTCCCGGTAATCCCGACCCAGGCTTCCACCGGCGAGTGACCGTGTTGCTGGAGATGCTGGTTGATGCGACGAACCTCCTCACTTTCGATGGCCATGACGGCCTGACGCTGATCATTGGTCAGGCGATTCCATTCCCCGTTTGTTCCCACACCGAAGATGATGTCGGCTCCATACCCTCCCTGAACGACATAGCGGAAAACACGACGCTGGTCCGATTCGAGAATTCGACCTGCATCGTCGAGAACCGTGATGGTGGGGACGCTCAGACCGCGTTTGGGACGATACGTCTGCAGCGTGTACATCTCAGGCGAGATGCTCCGGATGGGTGCAGCCGGGGAAGTCTTTCATCCAGCGATTGCCTCGGTAGCGGAGTTCCTGATGAATACCGATCTCTGATGTGTAGTAGCCGTCAATCGTGCGGTTCTTGAGTTCACGGAAGAAGCGTTCGAGCAGCGTTTGGGGGTTTTGCTCATTCTGGCTGATTTCCCGGAGAATCGCCGTTTGCTCCTCCGGGCTGGCTTGAACGAAAACTTTGCCCACGCGCTCTTGAGTCAGGCGGTCGAGCTCGACCAACCCTTCGCGCCAGAGGCGCTGCGTCACCTCCGGAGACACGCTGACCACACGATCAATAAACTCGCTGACATTGGCAGCCCTCGCACCAGGGGAATGATGATCCGCCGGGATGATGAGATCGGTGAGAATATCCAGAGTCTCCTTTTCACGGCGAGTGAAGAAACGAAGCTCGACCGGTTTCGCGGATGGGGATGGTTGGGGATGCGCGTGATGGCCACCGGACACCTCCGGCTGTTCGGAGGAGGCGGTGCGGGGGAGAATTGGGAAACTGATGATCGAACCAACACTACCAGCGAGCGTTTTCAACGCATCCCGTCGGGTCGGATTCTTTTCCTCCTGGCTCATCCGCTCATCTCCTCTTGCGAGGTGCTGCCAGAGTATCAAACCGGAATGGCCAATGTCAAGAATCAGAGTCCTGGTAAGGGAGAGGATCCTCGGCGGTCTGGGGCCCGTTTGTTAAAAGCGTTTGATGGAGAGCACACAACCGTGATAGACTGGCCTTCC
>DATLZR010000012.1 GCA_035573895.1 Blastocatellia bacterium
TTACCGGGCGCACGCTGGGGGAGGAGAAAGTTCTCCACTATGCCTACGAACTCGAAGGCCACGCCGATAATGTGACCCCCTCGGTGATGGGCTCGCTTGTCCTGACGTGTCTGACCGAGGAGGGCAAGATCAAATACATTCAGTCGGACTGGCCCCGCGAACTCAAGGTCATCGCCGTCGTTCCTTCGTTTCGATTGAGCACAGAGACAGCCCGAAGCATCCTTCCCTCGGAGATTCCCCTCAAGGATGTGGTGTTCAATCTCCAGCGGGCCGTCTTGCTTTGGCCGGCATTGACGGGACGACGTTACGATCTCGTGCGCGAAGCCATGAAAGATCGCGTTCATCAACCCTATCGGCAGAGCCTTGTCCCCGGTCTGAGCGAAGCGTTGCAGATTCGTGATCTCGATGGGCTGGTGGGGATCGCCTTGAGCGGAGCCGGACCGACAATTATCGCGCTGGCGTCGAGCAACTTTCAGAGAATCGGTCAGGAGATTGTCGCCTGCTTCGAAAAGAACGAGACGACCGCACGCGCTCTCATCCTCGACGTTGACCGGCAAGGGCGCACGGTATCGCGGTTAGAGGTTGACTCCCCGAACGAATAGCTGGCGTCATCGAGCCCCGCGACGCTCCAAGGGAGGCTCCGGTTCTAACCCCGGCTTAGAAGATCAAAGGGCAGGAAGTCCCCAAAGCCCAGCGGAGGAGTTTCAGACGGGAAGTGTAAAATAGAACGTACTTCCGGCTCCCAGATTGGATTCTACCCAGATGCGGCCGCCATGAGCCTCGATAATGCGCCGACAGAAGGTGAGGCCAACGCCTCGTCCGGCATATCGCTCGTCGTCGTGCAATCGTTGAAAGATCTGGAAAATCTTCTCGAAGTTTTTGGGATCAATCCCCAGGCCGTTATCTCGTACGTAGAAGGTATGGAATCTTGGATCCTCGGGAACAAGCCCGACTTCCACCATCGGCTGGGGCTTATCATTGAACTTAACGGCATTGTCAATGAGGTTCATAAAGACCAGGCGCATGCCGGCCGGATCACAGCGAACGGTAGGAAGTGGACCCGACACGGTGAAAATGACCTGCCGCGCCTCGAGCATCTCTCGAAGACTCTCGCGGATCTCCTCGACCAGGTGATTGAGATCAACCGTCTCATACTGGAGCGAGCGAACTGTCGTGCGCGAAAGTTTCACCAGGTCAGTGATCATATCGCGCAGCCGTCCGACGAATTGTTGCATCGTCGCCAGGTACTCGCGGCCCGTCTCGTTGAGATCGGCGGCACACTCCTCTTCCATCAACTGAGCGAGATTCATGATGACCTGAAGCGGTTGCCGAAGATCATGCGACACGATATGGATGAACGACTCGAATTCTTCTTCCGCGCGTTTCACCTCGGCCTGGGCATGAGCGAGTTGCTGCTGCAAACTGGCGATCAGGGTTTCGTATTGACCGA
The DNA here is from genome assembly GCA_035573895.1 of Blastocatellia bacterium. Taxonomy (NCBI): domain Bacteria; kingdom Pseudomonadati; phylum Acidobacteriota; class Blastocatellia; species Blastocatellia bacterium. Next base: position 1,451 of record DATLZR010000012.1, read on the forward strand.
TGCGCCGACGGAGCTGATCATCAGGAGGGCTAACCCGAACCGTGATTCGGGACATGGCAAAGGCCCCGCTCGTATCATAAAGACCGGTCGCATCCAGATGGCAGGCAAGTGCCGTGTGACTCCCGGTGCGAAGATCCACATCGGCGGCAGCACGGCCGCGACTTTTCACCTGACCGAATAATTCAGCCACCGTGTGCTGAGAGGACTCAGCCACCAGATTCGCTAGCGGCTGGCCGATCAGCTCCGCCCTGCTCAGGCCGAGAACCTGAGCCCCGGACTCATCGCAGTTCAGAATCAGACCGTTCTCGTCAACGACCACATGAAACACCACTTCGGTCTCGGGCGCAGCGACTGTCGCTTCGCTTGCTTTTTCTCCCTTCTGCCGCTCGAGCTCCTGGAGCCAGGCCCGTTCCAGCTCGCTATAGGCTTCGGAGAACCGGCGAACCATCTGCTTGAACGCGCCGGTGACGTCACTCACTTCACGCGGTCCGTAGATGCGTGTCCCCGACAGCTTGCTCAGAGCCCGCAGCAGTTCGGCGACAAACTCCTTGAAGCCGGCCAGGACGACATCCGTAGATGTCTGTCGAAGGGCGTCCTGGCGAAAGGGGTAAACGTCACTCGTCGCTTGCGCCGTGGGCGCGAAGATCTCGTACTTTTCTGCCGCCCGCCTGGCAGCGCGTTCGATCAGCATATACGTAGGTCGCACGCCAAAAAGGAGGTTGATCCTCTGACGTACTTCACGATTAAACATCTCGGCCAGAAGTCGCCCGATGCGTTCGGCATCGGGATACCCAGCGGCCTTGTCGAGATCGTTGAGATCAATGGGCATTGTCACGCGCTCTTTCACCCCTTCCTCAGGAAATATTCCCCGCAGCCGGTCCAAAACTTCTTCCTTCCAGGTTCCCTTGGTGATGAAATCCTCGGCACCGACTTCCAGTCCCTTCAGCACATCAATCACCTGGTCGCGCACACTGTACAGGATCACCGGAATGTCGCGGGTCGCCGGATCAGCCTTAAGTTCCTGGCAGACCTCGTAACCATCCATCTGGGGCATGTTTACATCCAGGATCACCAGGTCAGGCCGATTCTCCCGCGCAATACGAAGAGCCTGGGGACCGCTAGTAGCAACGGCCGTTTCGTAACCGGCTTGCGTGAGAATCTTGGTGGTGAGCTTAAGCTCAACCGGTGAATCATCCACGATCAAGATTTTTCTCTTCGGCACTGCTGTCACCCCCCTTTCCAAACGGGAAATTTCTTCTGATCTGGCCGACCGTTTCCAAAACACAGACTAAAGTCCCCCGACAGCACCTGATTCGCTGATTCCGAGTGCGATCCGTCCCCGGGCCATGACAAACTGCCCGAGCGGGTCGTAAAGAGCGGCCAGGCTGATGCGGCCTGACAGCCGGTCCCCATTGTGCTTCTTAAAGACCAACGTCCCCTCGCCGTGTCCCGTCGCCTTCACCGACGCAAGAAGAGAGGCCAGGTCATCATGAGAAGACTCGTCCACAATCATCTGAAAATAACTCCCTAGTAGCGTCATCTGGTCGTAGCCGAGAATTTCCAGTACCGTCGCATCACTGTTGACGATCAGCCCATCACCGTCCAGATGAATAACGAAAGTCCGCGATGCCCCAGACGTCCGGGCAGCCACTTCCGCCATAGCGCGATCGGCCTCCGACGGTCCTGGAGCAGCGATCCTGCTGTCGGGTTCCTCCCCTCGCGACTGTTCAAGGATAACGTCGCACACCCTCTGTATAAGGGTTCCGAGTGCGCTCCTGACCTCATCGGCATGTGTCGGCGTAACCGCTCTCAGATGGCCAGCCGTATAGACACCGGCCGCTGCCACCTTCGCCATAAGAGCATCAATGGCATCGGCGAGTCTGCCAAAACCCTCAAGAATTTCACTCACCGAAACATTACCCAGTCGCTCCTCGACAAAAGGATAAGATGACGCCGACTCGCCGAAGAACGAAAACCGATTTGCTACCTTCTTGATGGCCAGATTCAGGAGCTGCTCGGCTGATGGCGCATCGAGAACTTCTTCCAGAATGGGTCGGACTGTACGCGCAAATTCGCGGGAGATTGTTCGGGCAAGCACATCGGGTGCAAGCCGAGCGGCAACCGGCTCCAGCGAACTGAAATCGAAGCGCGAGCCCGGCAGTTCGGAATCCTCACATCGCCCCAGGAGATGCTCCAGAGAGCGCAGCAGACGCTCCTTCCCTGCACTTTTGGCAACGAAGTCATCTGCACCCACTTCTTCGCCCTGGAGCACGTCAGTTACCTGATCCCGCACACTGTAAAGAATCACCGGTAATCGAGCCGTCGTCGGATTCTCCTTGAGCAATCGGCAGACCTCAAATCCGTCCATCCCCGGCATGTGAATATCAAGCAAAATCCCATCAACTCGAACCTCCAGGGCGAATCTCAATGCTTGTTCCCCCGTAAGAGCCGTCACCGTCTCGTATCCGGCTTGCGCTAACAACCGGGACGTCAGCCTCAGCTCAATTGGGGAATCATCAACAACCAATATCCGTTTGGCATTCACTGATGCCTCCCCGTTCCGCTGGAGTACATTCCCGGCTAGATGGTAAACACAGTCGGATTCAAAAGTCCAGTGCGTTAAGAATCCGGTCACTCTATTGGGTTGGTTTATTATGCCTGACCTGACCGATCAATGATCGAGAACCTCGCGAACGAGGGCAACGAGCTGCTGCGCCGAGTATGGCTTCTGCACGAAGTGTACGCGGGAGAGGGTCATAATCTTGTTGTAGACGTCGTCGCCTTCGGTATACCCTGTCGAGAGGATGATCTTTGCCTCGGGGTTGACGCGTCGGATGTGCTGGCAGGCCTCCAGGCCGCTGAGCCCGGGCATCATGGCGTCAAGGATGACAAGATCAATCTCAGCCTGGTGTTGCCTGTAAAGATCAACGGCTTCCTGTCCATTCCGTGCTTCCAGCACGCGGAAGCCATTGAGGTGAAGGATCCGCTGAGTCAAGCGGAGAAGTACCAGCTCATCATCAGCCACCAGAATGAGCTTGCCCTTGCCGTTGCCATGATCCGGGGTAAAGCGAACGGGCGCTGCCGTCGTTTGCACGGAGTACGGTCCAGCGGTATGAGTCAGTCTTCCACTGTTATCCACGTCCTCCTCCATACCGTCCACCCCTTCTCGCCGTTCTGTCGCATCCACCCAACCGCTTGTATGGGCGACCGAGACTTCTACACCCAAATTATGAACTCACTCAGGAGTGCCAGCAATACGGCAGTCGCCGTATTTTCTTCTGGAAAATCAGCGGAGAGAGAACGTGCAATCCTTCCCTAAATGAGGCCCTTCCCTCCAAGAGCCAGGGCCTCCAGCCATAGGTCCTCGGCCGGGTCCAATAAAGGCACGGGATGATGGGCAGGTGCAGCCTGAGAGACGGCGTGGAGAAAAGAAACACCTGTTCCTATGTGGGCAAAATCTGATGGCCAACAAAGCTAACCTATGATGTTACCTCCCTCGTCCAACCGTTCTAGTATAGGGACCACACCCACACGGCATTAGATCTGATAGATGGCCCTGCTATCTTGACCGGAAAGTCGTCGTTACCTCTTTTGCAACACCCCGGACCACCCGCTTAGCGCCCATCGCATGCTGACAAACGCCGTGCGGCCCCTCTTCGCGGACTAGGGAGTCGGTGCGACCGCACCCCCTGATGCCGCCCGTTCGCCTTCCGTCACATCTTGACCCACGCTCAAACCCCAAATAGCGGCCGAAGAATTTTCACGGTTGGTGCAGTCTGACGAGACCCTTACGCCCTCGACTCAATGGCATAACACCTACTCATCCCACCATGAACCGTTTGAACCGGTCTCATCCACCCGGGGAGCTGGATTTCCCGGGCCCATAGAGGACTCGCCCTGGCCGCACTCCCGTGTGAACGCCGTCGTTGATGACCACCTGGCCGTTGACGAGAACATAACGAATCCCATCTGCATATTGGTGGGGGTTATCGAACGTCGCTCGATCAATGATCTTTTTCTCGTCGAAAATGACAAGGTCGGCAGCCATCCCGGGGCGAATCAGGCCCCGATCCCACAGTTTAAAGGTCTGCGCCGGAAGCGAAGTCATTTTGCGGATTGCGTCCTCCAGCGGGAGCAATCGTTTCTCCCGCACATACCGACCAAGCACGCGCGCATTGTTACCGTAACCTCGCGGATGCGGCACTCCCTGACCGAACTCCAGCACTCCCGCATCCGATGCAATCATGGTGAACGGCTGCTGCATAATCTGTTCCACATCGCGTTCGTTCATCTTGTGATAGACCATCTGAACGCGGCTGTCGCTGGCCAAAAACATCTCAATGATCTGTTCGGCCTGTTGTTCGGGCGTGCTCTTTTTGCGCACCTCCGCTGTGATCTGGGCGATGTTCTTACCGTTGAATCGGGGTTCCGGGCGATAGTTCGCCACGTAAGCGTAGGAGAAATCCTTGAAGCCCATGCTGCGAATATCAGCAATCATCTCCCCAATGATCTTGCGCCGCATCTGAGGGTCACGTAATCGCTCAACGGCCTTAGCCCGCCCACCATCATGAACCCAACTTGGGATGAGAACATCCAGTCCCGTACTCGACGCGGGATAAGCGTACTGATCAACGGTCACAGCCAATCCGCGCTCGCGGGCCTGACGGACCAATCCTGTAGTCATGGGGCTTTGACCCCAGAGCTTTTTACTGGAAATTTTGAAGTGGGAGATTTCCACCGGCAGGCCCGCCTTTTCCCCCACAGTGATGGCTTCGGTGATGGCCTGAACGACCTCGTTTTCCTCATTGCGGATGTGGCTGGCGTACACGCCATGATAGCGGGCGACTACCTTCGCCAGCTCGATGATCTCATCGGTTTTGGCAAAGGTTCCTGGAATGTAAATGAGACCGGTGGAAAGTCCGACAGCGCCCTCCCGCATGGCTTGATCCACGAGCTGCTTCATACGCTCCAGCTCCTCGGGAGTCGGTTCCCGTGCTTCATCCTGCATCACAGCGCGGCGGACCGTGTTGTGCCCGATGAGGCTGGCTAAATTGAGGGAAATGCCCGTCGTTTCCAGCGAGCGAAACGCCTCACCCAAGGGCAACCATGATCCCCCACAGTTCCCAGTGACAACAGTCGTGACTCCCATCCGCAGGAAATTCTCGGCCGCGGGGTTTCGGAGGATTCCCCCTTCAACGTGAGCGTGCACGTCAATGAATCCGGGAGCAACGATCATGTTCTGCGCATCAATGACCCGCCCGCCATCAGCCGGATCAATCCATCCGAGAGCAGCAATCTTCCCATCCTTCACGGCAACGTCGGCAGGAAACCAGGGGTTACCGCTTCCATCCACGATCCGGCCGTTCTTAATCACCACATCGTATTTCGGGCCTTGTCCGGGTACAAAACCGGTGCAGAAGAGAAGTAATACTGCCAGGAGCCGATTGAACATTTTTCGCTCTCTCATAGACCTCCCCCTCAGAGATGGGATTATCATGACCTACAAGCTCTTCCTACCACTGCATCGTCGAATAAATCGAATCTACCCGCGATACTCAGCAGACCTTATAAGGCACCATCCCTAAATAGCGTTGAACACACGATTCGAACCGATCAAGGTCATCCAGCCAGGTCTGGAGGATATCGTAAACCTTCCGATCGTCGAGACGTCCATACAGATGAACGAGCAGATTTCGCAGCTTCGCCACCTTCTCTAACTCCCTGACTAACTCATCGGGAAAGTTCCCGCGTCGCCCATGATGCGAAAGATGTCTGCGTAATCCTTTGGCTGGCCTAGCCGCGCTTGTGACGTGGCTATAGATGTCTATTGCCGCTTCGACGGCCACGATGAGGAAATATTTAGCCGCGCCATGTTTCTCAAAATGCGACACCACCTTTTCGACCGTCGTCTCCTTTAACTCCTCCAAGATCTCTCGGGCCTTCCTAAACTCTACAAACAGCTCCCCGATCTTTACTTTATCAACAGGGTTCACCGCATCATCTCCCCGGCACGATCTTCTCGTAGTAAACGTCCAGATGGGGGAGAAAATCGAAAGAGAGCATCCGCGTGCGTTCCTCGAATTCGATCCGTTTCGCTTCGACTTTGGAGACGAGGAATTCGCCCTCGCTCACGACTCGGAATCGCAACGGAAGCGGCGCCGCGTTGAGTAACACGAGGTCAACGGGGAACGGACGCACGTAGCGCTCAATGCGGACAGTAAGGTCCAGTTGATACTCAAACCGTTCGCCCTCATCCTCCATCTGCGCCTCATCCACCCAGAGGGCAACATCAATATCATTGAACCCTCCCGAAGCAATAAAAGACCCATAGAGATAGGCAAAGACGACGGCTTGCTCCTCGGCGAGTGCCTCCCGTATGACCGAACGAACCATGTCCCGCTCGCCCGGCGCCAGCGAAAAAGTTTTCACTACCCTCATCGGGCGCAAGTATACCGGCCAGCCAGAGGCGTAACAAGGGAAGGAGCCATCAACTCTCCCGGATTTGCTCCCAAAAGGTTTTTCGCGTGTGACCAACAGCACTCGGTTGACAATCACCGGGAAGAGCCCTTACCTGGGGTTGGTTGAGGCTCACGGGCACAGGCGAGAATGAGCGACTCCACTTTTGAAAGGACTTTTCACCGCCGCCCGTTCTGCTGCCTTCGGTACAAACCGCCAGCGCCTCATATTGGTCCAAAATCAACAACACCGGACACGAGAACTCTTCCTTCCCTACCCATAACCCCGTCCGAATCCACGCGGTATACTCCCCAGGGCGAGTCCACTCCGCCAGGGCGCAAAGCCCGCCGAAGTCCTGACTCTTCCTGAGACTTCGCGTCCTCTGCGCCCCAGCAGGGGAAAATCAGAAGATGTAGCGGAAGGCGAACTGGAGAAACCGCGGCGAGTTCCGCTGGCTTGTAATCCGCCCGAATGTCGTCGCGGTCACCGTCTGGACGGGAGCACTGAAGGTCGGGTGGTTGAACACGTTATAGAACTCGGCCCGGAACGAGACGCTGTGTGTCTCGGTCACCTTAAAGTTCTTATAGAGCCCGAAGTCCCAGTTATTGGTCCCATCGGCACGGAATGTATTGCGGCCCAGGTTACCGACATTCGCCAATCCGGGTGCGAACGGCCACTGGTCCGTCGGGACATTCGCATTGGGGAAGAAAGCCGAGGCGGGAAGTTGAGCCTGTGCAATCTGCCGGGAAGGATTGCTCGGATCAGGTCGCGGATTATCCACACTCCGTCCCAGAACCCTTGCGTCAACAACGTGCGGACGGTCGAATCCGATCCCGTCAGCGTTAAAGTCGTACCCGATGAACACGGTGAAGGGATTCCCCGAGGCGAACGTCGTCGTGCCGGCAATTTGCCAACCACTCAGAAGATGGCCGAGCACTCCCTTCAGGTTCTTGAAGAAGGGAAGGTAGTAGCTGTAGTTGATCGTAAGGCGATGGGGAGTATCGAAGGCGCTGACGGCGCGGAGGCTACGGGCGGCGTTGACCTTTGATGTGGCTGCGTTTGCGTCCAAACCGGAGAAGGTGGCTTCTGAGCCCGTATCAATCGCTTTACTCCAGGTCCAGGCGATATTGAACGACAAGCCGCTACTCAGTCGCTTGTCCACGCGAAGCTGTAAGCCGTGATAGTAACTCCAGGAGGCATTGGTCACCGTTAGCACGTTGGAGTAGCGGGGATCGGGCCTTCGCTCGTTGATTCGTGGCTGCACGCGGGAGATGAATCCGGGCGCCGGATTGGAGTTATTCAGGTTCGGGTCAATCTTGTCGAAACAGACTCCACGGAACCGCTCAGTGACAAAGGGATGGTTGGGCGCACAGGCGGGAAACTCAGCCCGATTACTCCAGTCGTAAAAGGGAAATCCAATTCCGCGATTCCCGTTATAGCTCACGCTCACAGCGACTTGCCAGGGGAATTGTCGCTCCAGGGTGAGGTTCCACTGCTGGGTGTAAGGTAATTGCAGGTTGGGATCGGCAAACGTCACCGACACGCGGGCCGTTGGGGGACCGGGCGTGAAGACAAAACCTCCCGTCGGATCGGACACACGCGACGAGTTAAAGAAGCTCAGCAGTGCCGCTCGTGGAGGATTGAAACGAATTCCGGCGCCGCCCTGGGCGAAGATGGATTGGAACTGCCGGCCATGAAATATCCCGTAGCCGCCGCGAATCACAAAATTGCCCGGGGCTCCAATGACCCGCGCCAGCCAGCCGCGTTCGACCGTCGGGCTCCAGGCAAATCCCACGCGGGGCTCGACGTTGTCGGCATCGGTTCCATACCCGTAGGAGATTCGGTCTCGAATTTCTTTTGGTGCGGCCACGATCTCGTGACGGAAGCCAAGGTTCAGGATAAATCGAGGCGTCACGCGAATGTCATCTTGAACGTAGTAGTTGCCCTCGAGCAGCCGATTCTCCAGGAAGAATTCGCCATACCCTTTCGTGAAGGTGCTCACGAATCCGCGCAGAAAATTCTGGTAGGCATTGAATCCGCCAAAGGTCGCAAAGGTCCAAAATCCTCGCGAGAAGTTATCGGCCAGATCATCGAGTCGCCCCCGTCGGATGTCCGTTCCGAACTTGAGGTTATGGCGATCGCCCCGAAGCGTCGTCAGGTTGTACACGAACTGCCAGTCAGTTTGATAACGCTGAATGGGAAAGGCTCCAGCATTCCCGATGATGGAGGGGAACGTCGTCCCGCTGAACCGGATAACGGGAGTGTCATTGCCGGCAGCGATGTTCACCAGCGTCGTGCGCAATCCCAGGCCGAGACGTACTTCCCCGACCGTCGTGGGGCTGAAAATATGGGTTTCGGTGAGGCCGAGATTTTGCTGTTTGTGATTCTGGAACGCTTGCTCGCCGATGATCACGTCGGCCGTTTGCCGTTTCTGGCGCGTGTACTGGTATCGGATGACGAGATTATCGCGATCGCTCAGCCGGAAATCCAGACGCCCGGTGTAGTCCTCATCCGGCCAACTAAAGAGAGTAGTGGTCGTGAAGGCGCGCGGGCTCGCCGGATTGTTCGGTAGAACGTTGGGGAATCGGTTAATCTGATCCTGAATCCATTTGCGATCCGCGGGGTCGGTCACCGACGGATCGGGTGTACGCTCATTGGGCAAAAGAATGTCGCGCGTGAGCGTAATTGATCCGCCAAGACGCGTTTGCTCAAAGCTGCCGAACCAGAAGATGCGATTTTTCTTCAGAGGTCCACCGGCTGTGAAACCGTATTGATGTCGGCGACTGGGAGGCACAGGAGCTACAGGACCGAACTTCCCGGTCACCGGATTGACACGGCTCCCCGCAGCGTTATTGAAGAAGCTATTGGCGTTCAGTCGGCTGTTCTGGTGGAACCAGTAGACGTCTCCGTGAATCTCATTGGTTCCTGATTTCGTTTGCACCAGCACAACAGCACCGTAGCCGCGCCCGAACTCGGCCGAGAAGTTGTTGGTGAGGATCTGAAATTGCTTGATCGTGCTGATGTTCACGCCCTGGCGATTCTGATTCTCGGAGGAGTCGTCGTTATTCACCCCATCAGTTTGGAAAGTTGCTCCCCGCGTGCCCGTCCCGTTAAAGTTGATCGAGCTTCCGGTTGAAAGCGTGGGGTTGTTCTGACCAGAAAAGATGTTACTTTGAAATCCGGGAACGATTTCGGCGAGGCTCAGGAAATTTCGCGTCGCCAGAGGACGATCGGTTATGACCTGGGAATCGAACGAGGTCTTGATCTCTCCGCTCGTTGTGTTAATGGTGGGAATGTCTGTGACCGTGACGGTCACTTCCTCGCGGACAGGTGCAGGTTCGAGGCTGAAGGGGACGACCGTGGTTTCGTTGAGTCGAACCTCCACACCCTCCTTGGTGACAATCTTAAAGCCCTGGGCCTCGGCTGACACCCGATAACGCCCGAGCGGAAGATAGGGGATCCGGTAAAATCCGTCACCTGTCGTCACTGTTTTTCTCTCCAGACCCGTATCCATATTGATGGCCGTGATCGTAGCGCCGGCGATGGCGGCCTCGCGCATATCGGTGACTCTTCCCTCCAATGTACCGGTCACCGTCTGCACAGAAGTGCCTCCCCGTGCACCCGTCGCCGCGATCACGACCGCGACGAGAGCGAACAATATTTTTCTTACCATCGCTTGTCGTCCTCCTTAGTTTTTCGCCGGCCCGAAAGCGGCCGTTTTGATGCGCATGAGATAGTCGCCGCTCGGATTGACCTCGCTTATCCGAACGGCGCTGTCATAAGAAAAAAGGACGATCCCCTCGACGCCGATTGCCCGGGCGGTTTTGATCTTTTCCACGGCACTTTCCACCGGGATGCGATAGGCTCCGATGCCCGCCCAAATCTGGCGCCCCGTCGCGTGAGCTTTGGCCACAGCGATTTGCTGGCGAAATGTCTCCGTATCGGGCGTGTAGGCCATGGGACAGGCGATATCCAGAATCCCCATCCGCAACCAGCGTCCCCAGTCCTGGAACCGACGGGTGAAGGCATCTTGATCATTGGCGAAGACGGCAGCGCTCACCTGAACATGAGGCTTTCGTGCTTTCACCCCGTGATAGATGCGTTCGACAATCTCAGTCACCTGATCGCGCAAGAATTGCTGCCATTCATCGGGATAGGTGTTAACGTAGACGAGCGGATCGGTCACAGCAACACGCGCGAGCAATTGGCGCTCGCGGTCCGTCAAGCGCTTCTCCATCTCCCTGCGAAAGCGATCGAGAGCCACGCGGCTGTAATCGAATGCCGGATTGGGCAGGCGTACATAATCGAAGTGCACTCCATCGAGGTCATAGCGTTCGATGAGGTCCATGAAGATGGAGTAAAGATGCTCCTTTACGGCGGGGTGAGCGGGCGACAGATAGAGCCCTTCGAGTTCCGTCATATCTCGTTTGCAGGCCTCAATGAGGCGCTGACGGTACCGGGGATCAAAAGGATCGAGATGATATAGGGGGACAGCCACCGACCGATGTACGGCGAGCCAATCGGGATGTTTATGGTAAACATGATCGGGCATCGTCGGGAGGTCGTCCAGGTTAGCCAAAAGCAGAGTGTTGACCCACGCGTGAACTTTCAATCCGGCTTTGCGAGCTTCCACAAGAGTCACAGCCAGCGGGTCGAACCCGGGATCCCGCTCGGCCAGGTCCTTTGCCCGTGGCTCCCAGCGGGATTGGTAATAAGCGTCGCCACGTCCGCGCACTTGGACAATAAGCGTGTTAAATCCGGCGTCCCTGGCCGTTGTCACCATTCGTTTAATGGTATCGGGCGATGTCAAGGTGGTACGGACAACCCAGAGGGCGCGCACCTCGGCGGGAGAATTAGCAGGCACACGCGCCCCATGGATCTGCGGGAGCACCAGACACAGTAAGAGGAGCAAACAGACTCTCACGCGCCCCTCCGAAGCAATCGCACGGCGGGCGTCGGCGACTGGCTCGCTCATTCAAGCGGGAGGCCCTGCGGGCCTCCCGTGCAAAATCAGAAGTTGTACTTCAGCACCAACTGCATCCGACGCGGACCGCTGACGACCGCTCCCCGCATGCGAGCAAAAAGGGAGCTGGTGATGATTGCACTGTTGGGCAGACCGAACGATGGATGGTTGAGCGCGTTCTGCATCTCCAGCCGGAATTCAACGTTGTGCGTCTCGGTGATGCGCGTCCGCTTGGCGATGGTCATATCGAGGGTGAAGAAGGCCGGCTGATCGAAGAAGTTTCGACCGAGGTTGCCGAGTTGACCCGGCGGCGGAACGCTGAAGATACCCCGGCGATTTCTGGCAGAGTCGAAGGCCGTACCGATCTGAGCCAGATCGAAGTAGAACTCCGTGCCCGCTGTGGGATCCATCACGCGACGTCCCATGTCGGGCTTGCAGCCATCGCAGCTTGCCGGAGACTGAACCACATTGCTGACGGTATTGGCGCCGGAGTAAACCGTGAACGGTCGGCCCGAATACCAAATGATAATCCCGCTGGTTTCCCATCCGCCGAGAATCCGCTCGACGACGCCGGGCCAGTCATTGCCCCATCGCCGTCCCCGGCCAAAGGGAAGCTCCCAGACCCAGTAGCCCTGGAAGGCATGACGGCGATCAAAATCCGATCGCGCATAGTTCAACCGCCGGTTGCGGATATCGAAGGGCGTGCTCGATGCCGACTGCAATGCCCCGGTCGCCACACGGGTGAAGGTAGGATCGAACGATCTCGTATCGAGGGACTTGGACCAGGTGTAGCTGAACTGATAACTCAACCCGCTGCGATGACGACGTTGAATTTGAGCCTCGAAGGCATGGTAGGTGGAGAAGTCGTTACTGTCGAGCACGTTCAACCCACCGGCAAACTGTGGGAAGGGGAAGAAGAAGAACGGGCTGAATCCACTGATTTCGACCAGCGGCCGTCCCCCCTCGGTGCGCGTCGCAATCGAAGCCGCCAGCGCCGCCACCGATCCCAATTGCAATGTCGAGGTGAACAACCGCCTCACCATCTGCGAGCCGGTCTCGCCCTGACGACGGCGCGAATCGTTTTGGAGCAGCCGGTTGATCAGGTCACTTTCACCACCTGCCCGAACGATGTTGAAGGCCTCGAGAAAGCCGTTGGAGAAAATCTCCGCCTGATTGATATTGTAGCCGCCAAACAATCCCACTCCTCGACGTCCGATGTAGTTCAACTCCAGCAGCATCTGACCGGGGAGTTCGCGCTGGATGCTCAGTCCCCACATATTGGTCTTCGGCACACGCCAACTGGGATCCATCACATGAATGCTCGTGGTGGAGAATGCAGCCGGTTGTCGCAACTGCACCGGCGTCACTCCCGGCGGAGGCGAGAGCACGGGAATCCCGTCCCGGATGCGGCCGCCCCGCTGGCCAAATTCCTGGTTCACCACTCCGAGCGTCAGCCCCGGCGTGCTCTGGAAAATAACCGATGACAGGACGAACGTGTTGATTCGATCGTAGGCCAACCGATAGTTCGCCCGAATGGAGGTCTTGCCGGTGCCAAACGGATCCCAGGCAAAGCCAATGGAGGGACCAAAATTATTCACGTCGTTGTCAAAGAGAGGACCTCGAACCCACCGAAGCGTGTTACTCGCTCCCGCTCCGAGAACAACCGGCTTATCCGGGCGGAAGATTCGATCGCGCGGATCACGCGGAGAGAGCTTCAACTCCCACCGGAGGCCGAGGTCGAACGTGAAATTGGGCCGCACTTTCCACGTATCCTGCCAGTAAAAATCGTACTCGGGATAGCGCGCATCGAAGTCAAAAATCGTTCCCGGAGGCGCAAACTGATCTCCCACGGCGACAAACGACTGGGTGATGTTCCCGACACGCCCGAGCAGATTGTTGATCGTTCGCTGAAGAGCCGGTCGGTCGAACGTCGTGTTGATGTCACTGGGCAGCTTGAACGCGACCGGATCAACCGTGTTGACACCGGTGCTGAAGTCAACCGACGGTTGAATGTTGAAGGCCGCGACCGAGCCCCGCTTGTCAATATGCCTCTGGTAACGGAAGTTGATCCCTGTCTTGAAGGTGTGCGCTCCCCGAACGTAGGTGAAATTGTCCACGAGCTGGTAGGTGGTGAGGGCCCGAAGGTTCCCAAAATAGTTGAACAGCGGCGTTGTCACGTCATTGAGCGTGAAAGGTGGATTGGTGCGCCAGTTCGGATCCGGATTGGCGAAATTGAACGTGAAGCGATTCATGCCAACGACGAATTCATTGGTGATCCGAGGCGTCGGATTCCACCGCCAGTTGATCGCCAGATTACGCGGATCGCGATTGGTATCAACGACGCGCGGGGTATTGGGGAATCGCGCCCATCCGTCGTTGACGAAGTCTCCGATGGTGTCCTGTCGCCCGTGCGCCCATCGCCCGTAGAGCGTGTGGCGCTCGTTGAAGACGTGATCAATCTTGAGGACGAAATCCTCCTGCGCTTCACGCTGAATCGGCGTCCAGGAAAAGCCCGCGATGTTGAGGCCGTCGCCGACGGTGAAGTTATTCGGCAGCGGCGTCAATCCGATGAGCTTCTGGATTTGTGGATCGAGGCCGAGTCCTTGAGGATCGTTGGCGGCAATGTCATAGGTGCCGACGTTCACTCCCGGAAGGACATTGCCCCGAGCATCTACCGATGCGCCGGGGACTCCGGCGGGAAGATTTCGACCTCCCCGGACGTACCGAAAGATTCCCCGGCGGGCTTGCTCGGTGTAGACCAAGCTCGTAACCGCTTGCGTTTCCCGCGTGCGCAGCACCTGGAGGTTGGTGAAGAAGAAGGTCTTGTTCTTGACAATCGGCCCGCCGACACTGTAGCCGGCGATGTGCTGAACGAACTGCGGTTTCCCCAAGGCATTGAGATTATTGGTATAGCTGTTGGCATGCAACCGCGGCGTTTGATAGAACCAAAAGAGCGTTCCGTGAAACTCATTCGTCCCCGAACGAGTCACCATCGTCACCTGACCACCGCTGTTGCGCCCGAACTCGGCCGTGAAGTTGCTCGTCAGCACGCGAAATTCCGCCAGAGAATCGGGATTGGTCCGGAGAGGGGAGAAGTTGGAACCGCCGGCACTCGTCTCGTTGATGTCAATCCCATCGAGAGTAAAGTTCCAGGCCCGATCGCGCGCACCATGAACATGTACTCCGCCCCCGGTATTTGCCCCGGACACAACTCCCGGCTGGAAGAGGACGAAATCCAGGGGGTTCCGACCGCGCACTCCGACGATGGGCAAACTCAGAATCGCCCGTTGCTCGACGAGATTCCCGAAGTTCCCTGACGTGCTCGTCTGCACCAGCTCCGCCGCGGCCGACACCTCCACCACATCGGCAATTTGCCCGACCTCTAATGTCGCGTTCACCGTGAGCGGCTGGCCGATGGTCAACTGATTCCCCGAGGAGACGAACTTCTTGAATCCTTCCTTTTCCACCGTGATGGTATAGGTGCCGATCTGAACCGAATCAAAGACGTATGTTCCCGCTGCGGTTGTGCGGGTAGTGAAAGAGACTTTGGTCGCTTCATTGGTCAGCGTAACGGTGGCGTCGGGAACAACGGCTCCTGTGGGATCGGTGACGACACCGACCACACGCGAGGTTGTTCCCTGAGCCATCACCGGGCCGACCGAGGAAATGCTCATCATAATGACAAGCAATCCGGTGAGGATGCGGTTTCTCATCATAGGTCCCTCCTTAGTATCTTCTCAGGCGCTCGCCCACAATCGGGGGATACCCGCGCGAGCGCACGCCTGGCTGCTTGCGTTATTCTCTTTCTGGATCTGAAGCTCCGACACCGACGGCTTCCGTGAGCGCTGTCTGACGGTGTCCTGCGAGCGACCAGAGAATGAGCCCGCTTGCCAGAAGCCCGAGGCCGAAGGCGCTGAGTGCTCTGGCTGTCGAGCCAAAGACAAGCGAGCCGAGTCCGAAGAGAAAGGAATAAATCACCACACAACCGAGCGCCCAGCGAGCGAACTCCGGAGCGAGACGGCTCGATGCCGGCTCGGCCAGGTCCCGCCGAATCCGCTCCCAGCCAGGCCCGCCCGGCCGGACCCGGCGATAGAACTCGATGAGTTTTGCCTGAGGCTCGGGTGCGGTGAGGAAAGTCACGGTTATCCAGGCCACGGTCGTGAGGGCCACGGTGAGGACCATCGTCTTGGCGAAATAGAGCGGATCAGATGGCAAAAACGGCTGAAAAACTTTCACGCCGATGGTCACAAGCAGTGCCGTCACCATCGCGGAGATTTCCGACCAGGCATTGATCCGCCACCAGTACCACCGCAAGATGTAGACGAGTCCGGTCCCGGCACCAAGGCCCAGCAGCAGCTCCCATGCCCCCGTGATCTTCTGCATGTTCAGCGTCACAAGGATTGACAGTAACGCCACAGCCGCCGTCGCCCATCGGGACACCCTGACATAATGTGACTCCGATGCTGAGGGGCGAAGAAACCGACGATAAAAGTCGTTGATGATGTAGGACGTGCCCCAGTTGAGATGAGTAGAAATGGTGGACATGTAGGCCGCTGCGAACGACGCCAGGAGCACCCCTCGCCATGCCGGGGGCAAATAATCCACCATCACCTGCACGTATCCAGCAGCCGGATCGCTCTGGCGCAACTGCGGGTAGAGGACAACCGAACTGAGACCGACGATGATCCAGGGCCACGGTCGCAGCGTGTAGTGGGCGATGTTGAACCACAGTGTCGCCAGGACGCTGTGGGTTTCATTCTTTGCCGAGAAGATGCGCTGAGCGATGTAGCCGCCACCGCCGGGTTCCGCTCCCGGGTACCATGAGGCCCACCACTGCACACCGAGATAGACCGCCAGGGTGCTGGCCGGCAGCCAGGCTGAGTCCAGACCGGGCCATATCGCGAGCGCATGATCGAGTGAGCCATAATGTTCGGGCAATTTCGCCATCAATCCCGCCATTCCCCCGACGGCCTTCAGACTGAACCATGCCAGGGCGACCGATCCCGCCATGGCGATGATGAACTGTACGGCGTCGGTGACCACTACTCCCCACAGTCCCGATAGCACCGAATAAACGGCTGTGATCGCCAGGCAAACAAATGCCGCTTCCAGCTTACCGATGTTGAGGGTGAGGCCGATGACTTTGGCCATACCCAGCGTGACCCAGCCCATAATGATGCAATTGACCAAGACGCCCAGATACAATGCCCGGAAGCCCCGCAAAAACGCTGCCGGTTTACCGGCGTAGCGAATCTCGATGAATTCGACATCGGTCATGACCTGAGCCCGCCGCCACAATCGGGCATAGAAGAACACCGTGAGCATCCCGCTCATGACAAAATTCCACCAGAGCCAGTTCCCCGCCACGCCATGTCGGGCGACCATCTCGGTCACGGCCAGCGGCGTGTCGGCAGCAAAGGTTGTCGCCACCATCGAAGTCCCGACGAGCCACCAGCTCAACCGACGATCCGAGAGAAAATATTCGTGCACACTTCGTCCGGCTCGTCGCGCGTAGTACAGTCCAATGGCCAACGAGAGGGCGAAATAGGCAACGATAATGATGGCGTCAACCGTCGTAAGCCGCATGACCCCGTTCACGTCTCACGTCGTGGATGTCACCCATCTAATTCTTCGTCTCATTTTTGCCGTGCTCCAGGACGGAAACAACATCCCCTCCCATCACCCGCCTATTTGGTCTCCTTCACGCCAACTTCTATTCCGAAGCCACGGGGATAGAGACCCGGAAAGGTGACCGGCAGCTTGCCTGTGATCGGCGCTTCGCCCAAAAGGGCTCGGGCCACAGCCCGCTGCGAGGGCACCGAGAGCCGATAGTCGCCCCATGCGAGCAAATAGGTGCCGATATCGGGATAAGTGAGCAGGAAATAGGGATTGCCGAAGGACACGACGATGAGCGGGAGGTTGTTTGCCAAAAGCGCGCGCAGAAGGCGATCTCCCGGGGGCGGCAACGCGATGCTGCCGCGATAGGACTGGGGACGCACGAAAAGACTCATGATAATCACGTCGAACCGAGCGACACGATCCAGGAGCATTTGAATCTCCTCATTTCCGGTGCGCGCATCAACGACAAACATTTCCGTTCGAGGAGCGCGTTTCTCCAGCTCGGCTGTCAATGTTCGCCCGGCGGCACTGCGATTTTCTTCGGCGACAACGGCCAGGTGAAGGATGCGCTTGTTCTTCGCGTCAGCCAGAGGAATGAGCTGCCGCGAATCCCGAAGCAGTGTGAGAGATCGTGCCGCGGCATCCTCCGCCGTCCGGACCGCGTCGGGTGCGGCCACGATGGTATCAATGTCATCGAGGTCAACAAACCGTTCGGTGAACAGTCCCAGTCGCACCTTAGCCGCGAGGATGCGCTCGACCGACGCATCAATTCGAGACTCAGGGATCTCTTTTTTCTGCACAGCCTCCACAATAGCGGCAATAGCCCGCTCGGGATTGGGAGGCATGAGGATCATATCGGCTCCAGCCCGGACGGCGCGCACAGCGGCATCTCCTGCTTCAAAATGGGCGACGATGCCCCCCATATCCATCGCATCGGTAACGATCAAGCCATTGAATCCGAGGTCTCGACGGAGCAATCCCGTGAGAATCGGCTCCGAGAGGGTGGCGGGAAGCGTCCCTGCACGTTCGTACTCGATGGGGGATACCGTCGGAAGGATCTTATCCGGCGGCGCTTCGGGGATCAACGGCGGGGCGGGGGTGGGATCAATCTGCGGCAGCGCAATGTGAGCCGACATGATGGCGGCCACCCCGGCGGCTATCGCCCGCCGGAAGGGAACCAACTCAACCTCCTCCAGCCGCTGGCGGGGAACGTTAATCACGGGCAAACTCCGATGGGAATCTACGCTCGTGTCGCCGTGCCCGGGAAAATGTTTAGCCGTCGCCAGGACGCCGTTCTCCTGCGCTCCACGAATAAAGGCTTCGACGAATTGTGCGACCATCTCCGGATCTTCCCCATAAGACCGAATGTTGATGATCGGATTCGCCGGATTGTTGTTCACGTCGGCCACCGGGGCGAAGATCATATTAATTCCCAGGGCCCGTGCTTCGCGCGCGGTAATCTTTCCCTGTTCGTAGGCCAGTGACGGATCCCCCGTGGCCCCGAGGCCCATATTGAAGGGGAAGGATGTGGCCTCCAGAATGCGCATGGCCGGACCGGCTTCCAGATCCGCCGCGACGAGCAAAGGAATCCGCGCCAGCTCCTGGAGACGGGCGATGTGAATCGCCGCTTCGTAGACGTTGGTGATCCCCACAATGATCCCGCCGATCTTGTTATCGAGAACGGCCTGCCGGAGCTTTTGAAAGGGCTCGCTCTGAACGTTCATGAACGGGGCATTCGTCCAGATCATCACCATCTGACTCACTTTCTCGTCCAGGCGCATCTTCTTCATGAGATCCCTGACGAATCGTTTCTCGCGTTCGGACAGAGGAGCTGTCACCGACGCCGGTCGCCGACCCCGCTGGGCAATCCCCGGTACGGCGATGAGCATGAGCAGCATGAGCATGACGAGCAGAGATCCGAGCCACCGGCCCGCTCGGCCAGAGCGAGAGGTTTTACACGTAATCGGTTTGAGTGCGGAGAATCGTTCGATCATAGCCACCTCACACTCCTTGTGATTTGCTGGCTTTGAGGGCAGCCAGACGAGCTGCGCTGAACTCCCTCCCGAGGGAGATCAAACACCCGCCGAGAAACGTCGTCACCGAGCCGACCAGAACATACCAGGGCCAGGCAACATGAGTGAAGAATCGCACATAGACCATCAGGCCAATTCCCACCGCCATGCCCACAAGCGCTGCTTTTTCATCCACCCGTCTTGTGAGAGTGCCGAGGAAGAAGACCCCTAAGATTGCCCCATTGGTGAAGGCGGCAATGCCGAGGACCTCGTCAACCACCCGTTGAGAGAGATGACGGGCAACCAATCCCACCGAGATCTGCACGAGTCCCCAGATGAGCGTCATCGCCCGTGACAGTTTGAGATCGTGGGCTTCCGAATGCTCCCGACGGCGCAACGGACGGTACCAATCGGTCATCGCCGTTGCCGCCGAGGAGTTGAGTGAGCTGGAAAGCGTGGACATCGCCGCCGCAAAAACAGCCGCAATCACCAATCCGACCAACCCCGTCGGCAGCTCGTTCACGATGAACGTCGGAAAGACGTGATCACTTCGGGCGAAGGGGACTGCCGGGGGATAGTGCTGGTAGAAAACAAACAGCATGACGCCGATCAGCAGGAAGAGAAGAAACTGCGCGAAGACGATCGCCCCGCTCGCTAATAAGGCAACGATAGCCTGTCGCGCCGTCCGGCTGCATAAATAGCGTTGAACCATGAGCTGATCAGTACCGTGCGTCGCCGTCGTAAGGAATGCTCCCCCCACCAGTCCCGACCAGAACGTGTAACTGCGACTCAAGTCCCAGGTGAAATCGAAAAATCGGAATTTGTCAAACTGCTCCCCGACGCGCACGATCTCGGCCCAGCCACCGGGAACGCGGTCGGCAATGATCAGGACCGCCGCAATCGCACCTGCGATGTAGATGAAAAATTGAATGACATCGGTCCAGATGACGGCCTTCATTCCGCCCAGATAGGTATAGAGGATCGTCACGCCTCCGATGATCAGGATGGACGTGGGATCACTCCACCCGGTGAGCGCCACCAGGACGATCCCTGTGGCGTAAAGACGGAAACCGTCGGCCAGACTCCGGGTGATGAGAAATAAACTCGCCGCCGCCCGGCGAACCGTTTCACCGAATCGAACTGTCAGGACCTGATAGACCGTCAGCAGTTCGCCGCGAAAGAAAAGCGGGATGAACAAGACGCTGATCAGGATGCGTCCCACCATGTACCCGCAGACCAATTGCATGAAGGTGAAATCGCCCCCCTCGCCATTGGCGCCTTTCATGAAGGCGTATCCCGGGACGCTGATGAAGGTCACGGTACTCGTCTCGGTCGCCACGATGGACAGAGCAATAGCCCACCAGGGAACCTCCCGCCCGCTGACGAAATAGTCTCGGGTCGTGCGCTGGCCGCGTGCGAGAAGGATACCGAGCAATGCCGTCCCCACGAGATAGAGCACAATGATTCCGATGTCGGCGGGATGAAGTCGCATGAGTGAATTAGACCTCCGCGTAAAGAAGATCCTGATAACTCTCGCGCCGTCGAATGAGCTGCAACTCGCCCGATTCGGTGACCAGCACAACGGCCGGTAAAGGCCGCCCGTTGTAGTGAGACGCCTGAGCGAGCGTATAGGCTCCCGCGTCCAGAACAGCGAGTGGATCACCCCCGGCCAATCCTTCCGGCAGGAATCGGTAATCCGGCAATCGGCCTCGACCTTCAATGTCGAAGTAGACGTCGCCACCATCGCAGAGAGGACCGGCGACCTTATACGCCGTAGTATGAGGGTCGTCAGCCCGGTGAGCCGCCACCAGGTGGTAATACCACTTGTAATTGCTCATGGACAGAAGCAGCTCGTAGCCGGCGTCGAGAAGCAACCAGGTATCCCCCGTTTCGGGTCGGGTCTTAATGTTACAGATGGTCGCCAGTAACGTCCCGGCATCGGCGATGATGCTCCGGCCGGGTTCGAATACCAGCTCCAGCCGGTCGAGAAGATCGCCTGCTAAATGGTCCCCGATGGTAGCGGCTCGCTCGAGGGCCTGCCGCAGGACCTGGCCGAAATCGAGGCGCGCCGTGAACAACGTTCGCTCCTTTTCGGGCAGCATCTCGGCCAGCCGTGAATTGTGAAGATACGGCACGGGGAACCCGCCTCCGAGATTGATATGGCGCAGCCGATGACCGGTTTCTCGATAGAGGGCGAGAGCAACCCTCCACACCAGCTCGAACGCCTGAATATAGGGTTCCGGATCGGGGGTCTGAGATCCGATGTGAATGTGGAGTCCGACGAGATTGAACGCGCGGGGATTCTTCAGCGCGCGATGAAGACACTCCACGGCTTGGGCCTGCGACATGCCGAATTTCGATGTGAGCAAAGCCGTCTGGAGTCCGGCATGGGAACGGGTCCCAATTTCGGGAACGATGCGAAGCGCAATATTGGCCGGGCGGTTGAGCCTCCGGCTGAGGTCCTCGATCAGGTCCAGCTCATAGCTGGAGTCTACGTTGATGGCGTAAATCCCGGAGACGATCGCATCGCTCAACTCCTCGGGAGTCTTACTGACCCCGTTGAAAACGATTTGCTCCGGGCGAAACCCGGCGCGGAGAGCTTTGAATAGTTCACCGCCACTGTTGACTTCAATGTCCGCGCCGCTTTCACGAATCACCCGGAGGATGCCCAGAAGCGAGTTCGCCTTGGCCGCGAAGCAGATCTTGACCCGAGGATGGACGGAAAGAGCTGCCCGTCGCAATCGCTCCAGGTTCGCTCGAATGCGCTTTTCCGAAAAAACGAACAACGGCGAGCCATACCGACGAAGCAGATCCACCGCATCCACCCCATCAATATGGAGCCGCCCCTGATATGATTCGCGATAGCCAGTGATTCTCCAGCCCATAAAGAGCAGTGACGCCCCCCACCACCGGCGCCCATCACGATGTTTTGAGAACTGGCGTCAGCGACTGGTGGATGTTCCCCGATTCGGGCACAAGGTGAAGTCGGCGCAGGGCCAGCTTGATCGCACCGACGGTTGGAGGAAAGAGCGGAGGAGCGAGCGTCGCTCGGGGGGCAACGGCCCGGATTCGCTCGCGAAGAGGCTCCAGAATCAGCTCCTTGGCGAGAAAAACGCTGCCCACATAGCAGACGAGGAATTCATCCTGTTGCATGCGCAGTCGGCGAATGACGGCGATAACCGCGCGCGCCAGCTCCTCAGCCGCATCCCACAGAATCTGTCGAGCAACTGCGTCCCCGTCGCGGGCTGTCTCGATCACGAGTTCGGTCAGCGACGCGATATTTATTTTCTCGCTCCCGTAGATGATCGGGGGCAGATCGGCCGGGCTTTCAATCCCGAAATGGCGACAGATTCGCTCGGTCAGCAGAGTGGGCTGCAGCCGTCCGTCATAGGACGAGACGACGGCTCGGAGCGCCCGTCGGGCTATATCGTACCCGCTTCCTTCATCACCAAAGGTCGGTCCCCATCCACCCGATCGAGCGCGCTGTCCGCGATTGTTCATGCCGTAAGCGATCGAGCCCGTCCCCGAAATGATCACGATCCCGGGTTGACAGTCGGTCGCCCCGGCCAGAGCAATCTCGGCATCCGTTGTGAGAAGGACATTTTCCGCACTCCAGCGTGGGGATGCGGCAGAGACGGCAGGCCCTCCCGATCGGGCGGCCAGCTCGGCATATAGGGCATCGCGCATCCGGCGGTGATGAGTGGGATGATCAACCCCTCCAAGCCCGATCCCCAGAGCAGTGATGTCGCGGAGCGTGACGCCAGCCTGAGTGCAGGCTTCTTCCACGGCGACCAGAATCGAATGCAAGGCCGTTTCCAGGCCCACGCGGAGGAAGTTCGATGGCCCACCTAGA